>CAIYOE010000069.1 GCA_903927775.1 uncultured Micrococcales bacterium
CCGAAACTGGGACACCAACTACCACCTGTTGAGCTTTGATGAACTGCAGGCCCTGACCCCGACTTTCGACTGGGCTCTGTACCTAGCCGGTTCCGGGCTAGACAGCTCGGTGCTAAATCAGGTGGTCAACTTTATGCCTGATTTCTTTAAGTCGTTTGGCACCCTGTACACCAACGACAACCTAGAGGCCCTAAAAGCCTGGTTGAGCTGGCAGGTGGTCAGCAGCATGGCGCCTTACCTGAACCACCAGATTGTTGCCCAGAACTTTGACTTTAACGGCCGCCAACTAAGCGGCTCCGAGGAGAACCGCCCACGCTGGAAGCGCGCGGTGAGCCTGATTGAGGGTTCCCTTGGCGAGGCGCTGGGCGAGGTCTACGTGCAGCGGCACTTCCCAGAGAGCTCCAAGCGCGACATGGAAGGCCTAGTCGACAACCTGCTGAAGGCCTACGAAGTAAGCATCAAGGCTCTGGAGTGGATGTCGGATGCCACCAAGGTGAAGGCGCTAGACAAGCTAGCCAAGTTCACCCCAAAGATCGGTTACCCAAAGAAGTTTAAGGACTACAGCAGCCTAGAGATCATCGCTGGCGACCTGGTGGGTAACGTTCGCCGGGTGACCGCATGGATGACCAAGGACGCCTGGTCCAAGTTGGGTAAGCCAATCGACCGCGACGAGTGGCACATGACCCCTCAGACCGTGAACGCCTATTACAACCCGACCATGAACGAGATCGTGTTCCCGGCTGCCATTTTGCAGTGGCCGTTCTACGACCCAAACTCCGACAAGGCCACCAACTACGGCGGAATCGGTGCCGTTATCGGGCACGAGATCGGTCACGGTTTCGACGACAAGGGTTCCACCTTCAACGGCGACGGTGCCCTTGAGCAGTGGTGGACCGAAGAAGACCTGGCTAAGTTCAAGGAGCGCACGGGAGCCCTAATCGCTCAGTACGATGCCCTGTCTCCTAAGCAGTTAGCAGACGAACACAAGGTCAACGGCGCATTCACCATCGGTGAAAATATTGGCGACCTGGGCGGTGCCGGCATTGCCTACAAGGCATACAAGGTTGCGCTGAACGGCCAAGAAGACGAAGTAATCAACGGACTTACCGGAGACCAGCGTTTCTTTATGAGCTACGCGCAGATCTGGCGAACCAATGCCCGCGACGAAATCATGATTCAGCGCCTGGCCACCGACCCGCACTCGCCAGCCGAGTTCCGCGCCAACCAGATCCTGAAGAACGTGGACGCCTTCTATGACGCATTCGACGTAAAACCGGGCGATGGAATGTGGCTTGAGCCAGACCAGCGCGTGGTTATCTGGTAGCCATCGCCGCCCTAGTTCCAGAGTTGATAGTTAGGTACCCAAAGTGAATCTGTGGCTTCGGTTGGTTTGGGCGCTGGTTAGTTGGCGATCCCGTTCGCGCCTTGGGGTCTGGGATGTCGGTGTTCGCACGTTTCGAGTTTGGCCTGCAGACCTAGACATCTTCAACCACATGAACAACGGTCGTTTCCTTAGCATCATGGACCTGTCTCGATTCGACATCATGTTGCGTTCTGGCGCCTGGCAAGGGTTTCGAAAACTCAAGTGGTATCCGGTGGTTGTAGCCGAAACAATCACTTTTAGAAAATCTCTTGAACCATGGATGGCATTCACCATGGAGACCCAG
>CAIYOE010000070.1 GCA_903927775.1 uncultured Micrococcales bacterium
CAAGCTGGAACTGTCTCGGAACTGCTAAAACTAGCCGTTCCAAAGCGCTCAGTCAGAGTGGAAAAGGCTTGGATTGAATCCCAAAAGACACAAAGCGATTACCGAGTTCCCCAGCTTTCTCTCGATTTCCCAGGAAGACCCGAACACTTCGATGGCAGGCAAACGGTGCTCGCGGAGCCGCGCCTTGTTAGTGCCTCGTTTATTGGCGAAACCGTAGCTAAGAATCAACAGCTTCAACTTCAAGGTTGGATTGCGCTGTTCCTGGCTGCGGCGCTCGAGAACCTTTCGCAGGGTAAATCCACCATCATCGTGGTACCTGACTTTAGGGACCAAGAGCGCCTACGAACCGTCTTTGAACAAGTCGATTTGAGCCGCTACATCGCCGATTTCGACACCACTCAAACCCAATCTGCACGCTATTCGGCGTTTTTGAAGTGCCTCGAACCCGGTCCAGTGATTGTAATTGGCTCGCGCGCCGCGGGGTACGCACCTGTCACTAACCTCGGCTCAGTCTTGATCTGGGACGACGCTGATCAGAGCCTCACGGAACCTACGGCACCATACATTCACGCCCGCGAAGTAGCCCTGCTTCGCCAGCAACAATCCGGCTGCAATCTTTTGCTGGCGGGTCACAGCAGGAGCGCCGAATGCCAGCGCTTGGTCGAAATCGGCTACCTGACTGATTCAACCGCCAACTTCGCACCACCAAGAATTGCCGTAACCGATCCAGGTCTTCGAGTAGACAGCACCTCGTATCAAGCAGCAAGACAAGCCTTGCAAGCTGGCGGAGCGGTTTTGGTTCAGGTTGCCAACACCGGGCACAGCACCGGAACATATTGCGCAAGTTGCGGGCAAAGGTCTCAATGCACATCATGCCACGGACCACTATTTGTGGATACCGCCGGAACTCCACGTTGCCGATGGTGCAGCGCTATAAACCTGAATGTTCGTTGTTCGGAGTGCGGTCAAGCCAAAGTTAGGCAAGGCCTTGCCGGCAGTACACGAACCGCTTCGGAACTAGGGAAAAGCTTTCCGGGTATACCAGTTACCGAGGCAACTTTCGACAAACGAATTCAGCACCTAAAAGCGGGCAAGCGTCTGGTTGTGGCAACACCGGGCGCCGAACCTTACATCGATGGCGGCTATGCCGCTGTAATCCTGCTCGATGGCCAGAAGCTACTGGCAAAAGACACCCTTCGCGCCACGGAACAGGCCATCAATCTTTGGAGCAATGCGGTAAGTCTCTTAGCGCCAGGTGGTCTTGCAGTTGGTGTCGGACTTTCCACGCCTCTCGGACAGAAGTTTGCCCTTTGGGATCAAAGAGCCTTGGCAGCACAAGAGCTCGCCAGTAGGCGAGAACTTGGTTTTCCACCGCACTTCCGCATGGCATCGGTAACCGGACCAAGAGCTCTGGTGGATCAGGTAGTTCAAAACCTTGACCCCAAGGAATTCGCAGGCAAAGGCGGTGGCTTTGAGGTTCTCGGGCCGTTGGCTCAAGAGGCGCAACCAGGTGCGGTTGCGCCTGCTTCGGTTGCCGAGCCACTGTGGCGGTACCTTATCCGTTATGACTACAGCTTGGGAGAGGCTTTGGCCACGGAACTCAAGGCTAGAAGCCTACAAATCAACGCCGGAAACAAGGCCATCAATGCCAAATCGGGCCGCACCAGCAGAGCGGTTCGGGTAAAGATGGACGATTCAGAAGTAATCTAGAGCCGGAAAGGCACTACCAAACTTGAAAATACTCTTTGCCGGTACACCGGCCAACGCGGCGCAAACTTTGCGGGCGTTGCTTGGCGGCAACCATGAGGTAGTGGCAGTATTAACCCGTCCAGACGCCCCGGTTGGTCGCAAACGGATTTTGACTCCCTCGGCCACCGCATTAGTTGCGCAAGAGGCGGGCGTCCAAGTTTTTAAAGCCGACCGAGTA
>CAIYOE010000071.1 GCA_903927775.1 uncultured Micrococcales bacterium
GGCTTTGCAGGTATGGCTATTCCAATCTGGGTTAGCCTCTCGGTGGCATTCCGAAACCGTCCTATTTACGCCCAGTTCGCCTCGGCGCAGATCCCAGGTTTGGCGGCCTACCGCGACCTACTAACCCAGATTCGCCGCTTGATTATGGTGGTACTGCCTATCGTGTTGGGTCTTTTCGCAGGCGCAGCCAGCAGCGGCAACTGGGCCAAGGTACTTGCCTTCTTGAACCAATCGAGTTCCGGAATCAAAGACGCCCAGTTCCACCTGGATGTCTCGTTCTACTTCTTTAGCCTGCCGTTCTTGCAGCTGCTGGATGGCTACCTGAGCGCTGTTTTGTTGATTAGCCTGCTCTTGGCTCTGGCAATCCACCTGGTCTTTGGCAGCATTCGTTTTACCGGTCGCGCCATTACCTTTACACCTGCGGCTCGCACCCAGGTCGCCATAACCGCGGCTTTGTTCGTGGCGTTGCAGGCCCTAACCCTATGGCTTGACCAGTACCAAACTATGACTAGCGCCAGCGGCTTGTACACCGGCGCCACCTACACAGATGTAAACGCCACGATCCCCGCTTTCCAGATCATGGCGGGCATCGCTGCGCTGGTAGCGGTTCTGTTTATCGTGACCGCCATCATCGGAAAATGGCGTCTGCCGGTAATCGCAACCGGACTCATGATCGTTTCATCGCTGTTGCTAGGCGGGCTTTACCCATGGGCGGTCCAGACCTTCCAGGTAGTTCCAAACGAGAGAACCCTTGAAAGCGAGTTCATCAACCGCAACATCACTGCAACTCGCTACGCCTATGGTTTGGACAACATTCAGACCGTGAACTACGCGGCCAAGACCACGGCCACGCCCGATGCGCTCAAGAACGACTCGCTCACGGCGGCTCAGATCCGAATCATCGACCCGGCACTGGTCAGCGCCTCGTTCAAGCAGCTTGAGCAATACCGCCAGTACTACGACTTTGTGAACCACCTGGATGTGGATCGTTACAACATCAACGGCAAGACTCAAGATACCGTGGTTGCCGTTCGAGAGCTGAACCAGAGTGGACTTGGCAGCAGTCAAAGCTGGGTAAACAACGTGATTGTTTATACCCACGGCTATGGAGTGGTTGCCGCGTATGGAAACCAGCGTTCGGTAGACGGCCAGCCAGTCTTTTTGCAAAGTGGAATTCCGAGCACCGGAGATCTGGGCAAGTTCCGCCCACAGATTTACTTTGGCGAGCAGTCGCCAACCTACTCAATCGTGGGCGGCAAAAAGGGCAGCACGCAACTTGAGATGGACTACCCGGGCGGTGCCGGAAACCAGCAGCAGACCTACACCACCTTTGAAGGCAACGGTGGCCCAAAGTTGAACAACTTGGTCAGCCGCCTAGCTTACGCAATCAAGTTCCAGAGCGAACAAATCCTGCTAAGCAACTCGGTCACAAACTCGAGTCAAATCCTTTACAACCGAAACCCAATCGACCGCGTCAAGGCGGTAGCGCCTTACCTAACCCTGGATAGCGACACCTACCCATCGGTGGTAAACGGCCACGTGGTGTGGATTGTGGATGGCTACACCAGCAGCAGCCAGTTCCCTTATTCGCGCGCCGAAAACCCAAACTCGGCCATCAGCGACACCACCGGCACCAACGGTCGCTTCAACTCGGATCTGAACTACATTCGTAACTCGGTCAAGGCAACCGTAGACGCCTACGATGGCTCGGTTCACCTTTATGAATGGGATTCCAAGGATCCAATCCTCAAGACCTGGGAAAAAGTTTTCCCTGGA
>CAIYOE010000072.1 GCA_903927775.1 uncultured Micrococcales bacterium
AGAGGAGGTCGCTGTGCCCAGTTGCGCGAAGTGCGTCCACCAGGCTCTTTACTCGCTGAGCATGTTCCTTAGTGGTTACCAAAAGTGCGTCTGGGGTGTCTACAACGATGATGTCTTCGACGCCGATCAGCGCAATCAATCGGTCGGTGTCGCTCACCAAAATTCCACTTGAGGAATCTGCCAGCACCTTGGTGTTACCCAAAATTGCCAGGTTGCCGCTTCTGCCACCCGATTGCAGCTCGGCAATTGCTGCAAAATCGCCAACGTCGTGCCACGTGAAGTTTCCTGGAACCACCGCAACCAGACCGGCTTCAGCGGCTGGTTCGGCAATCGAATAGTCGATGGCGATTTTCTTTAGAGTTGGCCAAATCTTCTGCATGACGGACTCGCGGTACATGGTGTCCCAAGCGTCTGCGATCTCGGTTAGGGCGGCGTGAAGTTCGGGTTCAGTTTTCTGGAGCTGCTCAAGCAATACCGAGGCCGGCGCAATGAACATGCCAGCGTTCCAAAGGTACTTCCCGCTCTCTACATATTTACGAGCCGTGGCCATCTTTGGCTTTTCGATGAACTTGTCGACAGCCACCGCGTGAGGTGCGGTATCGATTCCCAAGGAATCCCCAAGTTTGATATATCCAAATGCCACCGATGGCTCTGTGGGGGCGATTCCAATGGTCACAATTTTGCCGCTCGCAGCAACCTCAATGGCCTCCCGAACTGTGGCGTGAAAAGCCTCCGAATCAGGGATGACGTGATCTGCGGCAAAGGAGCCAACAATTACGTCTGGTTCTCGCTTAGCCAAAATGGCCGCAGCCAAAATAATTGCCGCAGTGCTGTCCTTAGGGCTGAGTTCCAAAACAAGGTTTTTAAGATCCAGGTCTTCGACCTGTTCCACAACCGCGCCCTGATGAGCCTGCCCGGTGACCACCAAAATTCGGTCCGCTCCCGATAGCGGGGACAGTCGATCCCAAGTGTCCTGAAGCAGAGTTTGGCCACTGCCGGTTAGGTCGTGAAGAAACTTGGGTGCGGATGCCCGAGAAAGTGGCCAAAGGCGGGAGCCAATGCCGCCTGCGGGAATGATTGTAAAGAAGCGCTCGATTGGCTTTCGTGGGGTATTCATCACTAAAAACACTAGTTGAAAGCTCTCAAAACTGGTTAGTTGGCCGCGGTCAAAGTCTTAGACTTAAGTGGTGTGACGACGCATGTCACAAATCCCGTCTTAGGAGGAATCCAGTGGCAAAACTGCCTGCCGGCACCCTGTACCGCGGCAAAGTTGGAATGTGGTCATGGGTACTACACCGAATCACCGGTGTAGCAATTTTCTTTTTCTTGCTAGTCCACATTTTGGACACCTCTTTGGTCCGCGTTGATCCAGAGGCATACAACAGCGTTATGGCCACCTACAAGACTGTGATTATTGGTTTTGGCGAGCTAGGGCTAGTTGCAGCGATTTTGTTCCACGCTTTCAACGGCGTGCGCATCATTCTTATCGATTTCTGGCGCAAGGGATTCAAATACCAGAACCTGATGTTCTGGATTGTGGTCGCCATCGCCTTCATCTTGTTTGCGGGCTTCGCTCCGCGCCACCTGATGCACGTTTTTAGCTACAACCACTAAGCCACAAGGAATTCACCAACATGGAAATCGTGATTGAGACCCCTAACTCTCCGCGCAAGCGCAAGGGTGCAAACTGGGAAAAATACGGCTGGATGTACATGCGCATCTCGGGCGCGGTGCTTATCGTCCTAATCTTTGGTCACCTAATCGTGAACCTCTGGGACAAGGGTGTAGGAGCCATTGACTTTGCGTTCGTCGCGGGCAAGTGGACCAACCCGTTCTGGCAGGTTTGGGACGTGCTAATGCTTTGGTTGGCCATGATTCACGGCACCAACGGTATGCGTACCATCACCAACGACTATGCGGAAAAAGAATGGGTTCGTAAGACCCTAAACGTTTCGCTTTGGGTTGTCTGTGCGGCACTAATCATCCTGGGAACACTGGTTGCAACCACTTTCGATCCATGCATCGACCCAAATGCGGTCAACTACCTACCAACCGTCTGTAAGTAAGGCTTTAAGGAAAACCAATTGAGCACCCCTAAGGTTCATCACCACCAGTACGACGTCGTTATTGTTGGTGCCGGAGGCGCAGGAATGCGCGCCGCTATCGAAGCCGGACCACACGCCAAGACTGCTGTTATTTCCAAGCTTTTCCCAACCCGCTCTCACACCGGTGCCGCTCAGGGTGGAATGGCTGCGGCTCTTGCCAACGTAGAAGAAGACAACTGGGAATGGCACACTTTCGACACCGTAAAAGGTGGCGACTACCTAGTTGACCAGGATGCAGCCGAAATTCTTGCCAAGGAATCGGTTGAGGCAGTAATCGACCTGGAGAACATGGGGCTGCCATTCAACCGCACCCCAGACGGCAAGATCGACCAGCGTCGTTTCGGCGGCCACACCCGCGACCACGGTAAGGCTCCGGTTCGTCGCTCTTGCTACGCAGCAGACCGCACCGGCCACATGATTCTTCAGACCCTGTACCAGAACTGCGTCAAGCTGGGCATTGAGTTCTACAACGAGTTCTATGTTCTAGACCTTCTGATGAACACCGTCGACGGCGTTGAGCGCCCTTCGGCAGTTGTTGCCTACGACCTTGCCACCGGCGAACTTCACGTTTTCCAGGGAAAGAGCATTGTTTTTGCCACCGGCGGTTTCGGCAAGATCTTCAAGACCACTTCGAACGCACACACCCTCACCGGTGATGGCGTTGGAATCATCTGGCGCAAGGGTCTTCCGCTAGAAGACATGGAGTTCTACCAGTTCCACCCGACCGGTCTTGCCGGTCTGGGAATCCTACTTTCCGAGGCAGCACGTGGCGAGGGTGGAATCCTTCGTAATGCAAGCGGTGAGCGCTTCATGGAGCGTTACGCACCTACCATCAAGGACTTGGCTCCACGAGACATGGTGGCTCGTGCCATGGCCAACGAGGTTCGCGAGGGACGCGGTGCTGGTCCTCACAAGGACTACGTTCTGCTAGACCTCACCCACCTTCCACCAGAAGTTATCGACGCCAAGCTTCCGGACATCACCGAGTTTGCTCGCACCTACCTTGGTGTTGAGCCTTACACCGAGCCAGTTCCGGTGTTCCCAACCGCTCACTACGCCATGGGTGGAATCCCGACCAACGTAAAGGCCGAGGTTCTGCGCGACAACGACACCGTTGTGCCAGGTCTATACGCAGCTGGCGAATGCGCGTGTGTTTCGGTTCACGGTGCAAACCGTCTGGGAACCAACTCGCTCCTAGACATCAATGTGTTTGGTAAGCGCGCCGGTATTTTCTCGGTTGAGTATGCCAAGACAGCCGATTTTGTACCGGTTCCAGAAGGCGCTGTAGACGAAGTTGTGGCTCTATTGACCGCAGTTCGAAACAGCAAGGGAACCGAGAAGGTGGCTGTGCTCCGCAAGGAACTTCAGGACACCATGGACAAGAACGCCCAGGTTTACCGCACCGAGGAATCGCTAGACGAGGCCCTGGCCAAGATTGTTGAACTGCGCGAGCGCTACCAGCACATCTCTATCCAAGACCTTGGTCAGCGGTTCAATACCGACCTCCTTGAGGCAGTTGAGCTTGGATTCTTGCTAGACCTAGCCGAGGTTCTGGCCTACACAGCAAAAGAGCGCCGCGAAAGCCGTGGCGGTCACTTCCGTGAAGACTACGAAACCCGAGACGACGAGAAGTTCATGGTTCACTCCATGGCTTACAAGACCGGTGACACCATCAAACTTGGATGGAAGCCAGTAACCATTACCAACTACCCACCGATGGAGCGTAAGTACTAATGTCTGCTGAAGCAACCACCCCGGTAATCGGCGAGGTCCCGTCTTTCGCCGTCACCCTTATGGTTCGCCGTTACAACCCCGAGGTTGACTCGGAGCCAAAGTGGCAGGACTACGACCTGACCATGTACGGAACCGACCGCGTTCTAGACGCACTCCACAAGATCAAGTGGGAGGTAGACGGCTCGCTCAGCTTCCGTCGTAGCTGTGCCCACGGTGTTTGTGGTTCGGATGCCATGCGCATCAACGGCCGCAACCGCCTAGCCTGCAAGACTCTGATCAAGGACCTAGACCTTTCTCAGCCAATCTATGTTGAGCCAATCAAGGGTCTAGAGGTCGAGAAGGACCTGATCGTTGACATGAACCCGTTTTACCAGGCCTACCGCGACATCAAGCCATTCTTGATCGCTAGCGACAAGCCAGAGAAAGAGCGCATTCAGTCCGCTGCCGACCGCGAGCGTTTCGACGACACCACCAAGTGCATCCTTTGTGCAGCTTGCACCACCAGTTGCCCAGTGTTCTGGACCGATGGCCAGTACTTTGGTCCTGCTGCAATCGTGAACGCGCACCGCTTCATCTTTGACAGCCGCGACGAAGCAGCCGAGGTTCGCCTCGACATTCTGAACGACAAAGAGGGTGTGTGGCGCTGCCGCACCACCTTCAACTGCACCGAGGCTTGCCCTCGTGGTATTCAGGTTACGCGAGCTATTGCCGAGGTAAAGCAAGCCGTTCTGCGCGGTCGCGCATAACGCTTGCTTTACCGAGCATGCGCGATGTCGCGGTTATGC
>CAIYOE010000073.1 GCA_903927775.1 uncultured Micrococcales bacterium
AGAGCAGCACTAAACGCTCCAATCCAGGGCACGGCCGCCGATATTATGAAACTGGCCATGAATCAGATTGCCGCTGAGTTGCAAGCCGATGGTTACCAAAGCCGCATGTTGCTTCAGGTTCACGATGAATTGGTTTTCGAAGTTGCCTACGGTGAACTAGATAAACTCACGGCGATGGTTACCCAGAAAATGGCCAACGTGGTGGAACTTTCGGTTCCGCTTGAGGTACAGGTGGGAACCGGGCAAAACTGGGACACCGCCGGCCATTAGCGTTACTTTAGTCACGCCAGAGAACTTAGACACGGGGATTCATGGTTTCACAGACGGTTTCGGTCTCGCAGACCGAGGGATTGCACGCACGGCCTGCGAGCGAATTCGCCAAGGCTGTCGTCGAATCCGGTACCTCGGTAACTGTCTCACGACCTGGCCAACCGGGAGTCAGGGGAGACAGCGTTTTATCGCTAATGGCAATCGGTGCGAAACACGGCGAAAAACTCATGATCTCGGTGAGCGGCGAAGACGAACAGGCAGTATTAGAGCGCTTGGCATCGTTGTTTTAACGCGGGTTTACCATTAGGCTTGAACGGCGCATAAGCGCATCAAACCGTCCATTGTTGCGGTGAAGCATTATTTGCTGATTTCAAAATCACATTTTGAACTTGGGTGAAGCTTTGCCTCGACCCGATACAAAAACAACTAAGGCATTAATTACATGACCACCACTAAGGCAACCAAGCAGGTTGCTGTTAACGACATCGGCTCTGCAGAAGACTTCCTAGCAGCAGTAGAAGCCACCCTAAAGTTCTTCAACGACGGCGACCTAATCGAGGGAACCGTTGTAAAGATTGACCGCGACGAGGTTCTACTCGACGTCGGTTACAAAACCGAGGGCGTAATCCCATCGCGCGAACTTTCGATTCGCCACGACGCAGACCCAAGCGAAATCGTTTCGGTCGGCGACACCATCGAGGCCCTTGTTCTTCAGAAGGAAGACAAAGAAGGCCGCCTAATTCTTTCCAAGAAGCGCGCACAGTACGAGCGTGCTTGGGGCGACGTTGAGAAGGTTAAAGAAGCAGACGGCACCGTTACCGGTGTTGTTATCGAAGTTGTTAAGGGCGGTCTGATTGTAGACATCGGCCTTCGTGGCTTCCTTCCTGCTTCGCTAATCGAGCTTCGCCGCGTTCGCGACCTAGCTCCATACCTGGGCCAGAAGGTCGAGGCAAAGATTCTTGAGCTCGACAAGAACCGCAACAACGTTGTTCTATCGCGTCGTGCTCTTCTAGAAGAGAGCCAGTCGGCTTCGCGCAGCACCTTCCTAGCAGACCTAGCCAAGGGCCAGATCCGCACCGGTGTTGTTTCGAGCATCGTGAACTTCGGTGCCTTCATCGACCTAGGTGGCGTAGACGGTCTAGTCCACGTTTCCGAGCTGAGCTGGAAGCACATTGAGCACGCCAGCGAAGTTGTCGAGATCGGCCAGGAAGTTACCGTTGAGGTTCTGGAGGTCGACCAGGAGCGCGAGCGTGTATCGCTATCGCTCAAGGCAACTCAGGAAGACCCATGGCAGGTATTCGCTCGCACCCACGCGATCGGTCAGTACGCACCAGGTAAGGTCACCAAGCTTGTTCCGTTCGGCGCGTTCGTTCGCGTTGCAGACGGCATCGAGGGTCTAGTTCACATCAGCGAGCTATCCAGCAAGCACATCGACCTAGCCGAGCAGGTTGTATCGGTAAACCAGGACGTATTCGTCAAGGTAATCGACATCGACCTAGACCGTCGTCGTATCTCGCTATCGCTAAAGCAGGCAATCGAAGAAGTTGACCCTGAGGGCGCCGACTTCAACCCAGCTCTTTACGGTATGGCTGCTGACTTCGATGAGAAGGGCCAGTACAAGTACCCAGAGGGCTTCGACGCAGCCACCAACGAGTGGAAGCCTGGCTTCGAGGAAGCTCGTGCCAAGTGGGAGACCGAATGGACCGAAGCTCACGCTCGTTGGGAAGCCCACAAGAAGCAGGTTGCGGCAGCAAACGCTCTTGCAGCTACCCTTCCAGACAGCGCACCAGCCTCGAAGGATGGCGCAGCAACTTCGTACAGCTCGGAGTCGACCTCGGCCGGCACCCTTGCCTCAGACGAATCGCTAGCAGCTCTTCGCGACAAGCTAAGCGGCGACAAGTAAATCTGTCATCGCATTCAAAAGGCCCATCCCTTA
>CAIYOE010000074.1 GCA_903927775.1 uncultured Micrococcales bacterium
CCGCTAATCGAGTACCTGACCAAGCACCGCGACATGAACGGCTCGGAGCGCATCAGCGTTTACCTACCAAAGTACGTGGTGGGTCACTGGTGGGAGCACGTATTGCACAACCACCGCGCGAATAGAATCCGTAAGCAGCTCATGTACGTTCGCGGCGTGATGGTGACTTTGGTGCCTTGGCGTCTAGAGAGCGCCGACAAAGTGAACCTATTCGAGCGTCGTCCGTTGCCGGGTGATTCGCGTCGTGGCGACAATCTGCGCCCCGCAAAGCGCCGTCACCGTTTTGGCGCCAACCTGGTGCAGCGCGTGGCATCTACCAAGAACCCCGACGAACACGAGTAGCAAAGCTTTCATGAAACTGACCGCAAAGTCGATGCTGCTGGTTTTTGCCGGTGGCGCGCTGGGGTCATTGCTGCGCTTCTTGATCGGCGAGGCTTTAGACAACCTGATTGCCCTTGCGCTGGTTAACCTTTTAGGCGCGGCCTTCCTGGGCTGGCTCAACGGTTCGGCAGCAGCCGCTAAACCTAGATTTACCAGCGCAAGTGTTGCTCAATTCTGGGGTGCTGGCTTTGCCGGCGGCTTTACCACCATGAGCGGGCTTGCTATGTCTTTTGTTCTACTGGCCGGGAGTACGCAGGGAATTTTGGCGATAAGTTACCTTCTGGCGCAGTTTGTGTTCGGTATCTTTGCTTACCTCGGTGGCTATAGGGCTGGTTCAGGAGAGTTCCCTGGTGAGTAATCTAATCTGGCTTGCTGTGGCGGTTGCCGTTCTTGGCGGTCTGGGATCGGTGGTTCGTTTCGTACTTTCCCGTTGGCAAAAAACATTGCCCTGGGGAATCCTCGCTGCCAACACTGTGGCTTCGGCTGTGGTGGGGTTTTGCGTAGGAAACAATCTGACCTCGGGCGATGCCCAGAGCGCCTTCTGGGCCACTGTCTTCGCCACTGGTTTTGCAGGGGGTTTGTCGACATTCAGTTCTTGGGCGGGGCAAACCGTGGCATTGATGACCCAAAATAGGCGTCGCGATGGGTATCTGAATGTCCTGTTGAACCTGGTATTGCCGGTAAGCGGAGCCATTACGGGAATCATTCTTGCGGGCATCCTGCTAAAATAACCGCAGGTTTCTTTACGTATTTCTGCGCTCTAAGGCGCGGACCCGATTACAGAGGGGGTCTCGGCATGGGCCGTGGCCGTCAAAAGGCAAAGCACACCAAGGTGGCTCGCGAGCTAAAGTACTTTAGCCCGAACACCGACCTGACCGCGCTCGAGCGCGAGTTGGGTCACCCGAGTGACAACGCCGGTGAACCTGATTACGAAGACAAATGGGCCGATCTCTACGATGGAGACGAATCCGACGAAGACTCGGACGATGATTCAGATGAGCCTGAAGTCAATCCTGAGGCCACCAACTAAGTAGCTGGCAGCACTCCTAGATTGCCCAATCCTGCAGCACATCTGCCGCCGAGGATTTCTTATTAGTCTTGGGTTTTTCCTGGGCGAACATTGGCCTAGATTCAAAGGCATCCTGTTTGGTAAGCAAGGCTTCGACCTCCGCCGAATAGTTTCTAGCGAGAACATCCTCAAGTGTTAGGGTCTCAAGCACCTGTCGCAGAGCCACTCGAACCGCAATCCAAACGTCTCTTAGGTTTTGGGCGGGTTCCTGATAGTAGACAGCTTCTGGCCTTTGCCCGCGAACCGCAGCCAAAGGGCCGTCTAAAACGCGCAGTACATCGGCCAAGGCAACCAAACCTGGAGAACGACTCAAGCGATAGCCGCCGTCGGCTCCACGCTGGCTAACAACAAATCCTGCGTGCTTGAGTTCCGTGAGGATACCCTCTAGAAATTTGAGCGGTATTTCCTGTTCAGTGGCAATGTTTGCGGACTTCAATAACTTTGATTGGGGTCCTTCATAAGCTTGGGCCAACACCAAAAGGGCGCGCATTCCGTACTCAACTTTGGCTGAAACCTGCATGCCTCAATCCAATCAGGAAATGCGGCTGATCGCGATTTGCTGTTCGCGGTCGACTACCTTTACCCGCTCGCGAGGAGCGATCACTGGCTCCGGCGCCCCGTGCTTGTGAGTAAGAACATCGCCGTAGGCTGCGCCCAGGGCAAGTTCGTGGGCGTTAAGCGCCTGCCATCCCTGCCAGGTGGTGTACTTGACTCCGCGTGCATCCAGCGCTGCCAAGAGAGCATCGGTGTCTGGGTTCGCCGGGTCTGCCATTGCAGGTATATCGGCCACAAGGTTTTCGATGGTCTCCATGGCGTCGCTCTTGGTGTGGCCGATAAGACCCACCGGACCACGCTTAATCCAACCGGTTGCATAAAGACCAGGCACCTGTTGGTCTGCCTCGGTTACCACTCGGCCGCCCTGGTTTCGAATCACACCATGGCGGTCGTCGTAAGGAACCTCCGGCAGTTCGCTACCCCAATATCCGATGGCGCGGTAGATCGCCTGCAGGTCGTAATCCACAAACTCGCCAGTGCCAACCACGTTTCCGTCGACTCCCGCCGCAGTTCGCTCAAACTGCATGCCGCTGACTTTGCCATCCATGCCTAGAACCTGGACTGGCTTGTGCCAGAAGTGCAGGTGCAGACGGCGACTTGCACCGGTTAGCGGTCGGTCGCGCCAGGATTCCATGACTCGGGCCATTACTCGCTGCTGGTTGGTTACGCCCTCGGCGTCTTCATCGAACCAGCCATCTGGAAAGTCTTCGTCGTAAAGAACGATGTCCACGTCGTGGACTTCGCCAAGTTCACGAAGTTCGATCGGGGAAAACTTGATAGCTGCCGGACCGCGTCGACCAAACACGTGGACATCGGTGACCGGCGAAGCCTTGAGTCCCTCGTAAACATTGGCGGGGATGTCGGTGCTCAAAAGCTCGTCGGCGTGCTTTGCCAACATTCGGGCCACATCCAAGGCAACGTTGCCATTGCCAAGCACTGCAACCTCTTTGGCGTCTAGGGGCCAGGTGCGCGGAACATCTGGGTGGCCGTCGTACCAAGAGACAAAATCAGCCGCACCGAACGAGCCGCTCAGGTTGATGCCTGGAATGTTCAACGGTGCGTCCTTGATAGCGCCGGTGGCAAAAATCACAGCGTGATAGTGCTGCTTGATGTCCTCTAGCGTGACATCTTTTCCGAACTCAACGTTCCCAAAAAAGCGAATGGTTCCGGCATCGAGCATCTCGTGAAGCGAGTTGACGATTCCCTTGATTCGAGGGTGATCAGGAGCAACGCCATAGCGAATGAGACCGTAAGGAGCAGGCAGCATGTCGAACAGGTCGATAGCCACACCCGGATAGGAGTTGGCCAGAATGTTTCCCGCGTAAATGCCGGCAGGTCCCGCGCCAAAAATGGCAACGCGCAAAGCTTTAGTCATGGTTTCCTTTGGTCACTCTAATTCTTTGGGTCTTGCCTCAGGATTCCAAATCGAGAGTGGCGTTATTCTTAGCAAAACCAACAAAAAGGACAAAGATGTCGACAAAACTCAACTGGGGAATCCTGGGCACCGGGACTATTGCAGACTTGCAAACCAAAGACCTGATTGCGTGCGGGTTCGCAGTTGTAGGGGTTGGTTCTCGCGATGCGCAAAAAGCCGCCGATTTCGCCGCCACTCACGGTATCGCCAAGAGTTTTGGTAGCTATGAAGCCTTAGTCGCCAGCCCGGACATCGATGTGATTTACGTGGCGACTCCTCACCCTTTTCACTTCGAACACGCATCCATGGCACTCGAGGCCGGTAAGCATGTTTTGCTAGAAAAACCCATCACCATGAATGCGCGTGAGGCCGCCGCCTTGGCAGAACTTGCAACAGAGAAAAACCTGGTGCTCCTCGAGGCAATGTGGACTCGGTACCTTCCGCATATGGTCCAGATTCGCTCCGACATATCAGCCGGTTTGATCGGTGAAGTGCGTTCGGTTATTGCAGACTTCAGCGCATTGTTTCCTACCGACCCACTCGGCAGGCACCTCAACTTGCAACTAGGAGGAGGGGCACTGCTGGATATTGGAATTTATCCGATCTCGCTGGCTGTTGACCTGCTGGGCATTCCAGAGAAAGTTTTTGCCAGTGCCAGCATGACCACAACGCAAGTGGATAAGAATGTGTCAATGATTTTCGACTACCCCACCGGGCAGCAGGCTCTGTTGCATTGCTCAATGGATTCGGCTGGAGCCATATCGGCGACGATTTTGGGAACCCAAGGACGCATCGAAGTCGATGCCCCATTCTTTGAACAGGTCGGTTACAAACGCTACAACCAAGATTTGGAGCTAGCAGCTGAATTTAAGGTTGATGCCGTGGGGCGAGGAATGCAATTCCAAGCCTTCGAACTTGAACGGTTGGTTGCGGCCAACCAACTTCAATCACCAATGTTGCCACTGGCTCAATCGGTGGAAATCATGGAGGTTCTTGACCACATTCGGTCGCAGATTGGCTTGATCTACCCAAGCGACTACTAACGCAAAAAGGGTGCCAATCGGCACCCTTTTTCATGGCTAAAACTTACTGAGCGTAGTTGCCAACCAGGCGAACTCCGCCACCGCGGACACCCTTGGCCTGGTAGGTGTAACCCATGGCGTCTAGATCGCAGGCGGTGCTCTCGATGATGCCGAGCTGCCAGGTCTTTACACCGGCCGCATTCAACTGAGCACTGATTGCCTCGGCAAAGCCACCCTTGACCACAACTGCAAAACCAAGTCCTAGGTTCCAGGTGCTCTCTAGGTCTTTGAGGTCGTAGTCGCCCCAGCTGGCAAGAACGCTAAACATGTCCAGTGGCTTCCAGGTGGATCGCTCGACATCG
>CAIYOE010000075.1 GCA_903927775.1 uncultured Micrococcales bacterium
AAAACGAAAATCCCCCGAGCCTGAGCCCGGGGGATTTTCATGAATCTAGAAGTAAGAAGACTTACTTGTTGATCTTGGTAACGGTACCGGCACCTACGGTGCGGCCACCCTCACGGATTGCGAAACGCAGTCCCTCTTCCATAGCGATTGGCTGGATGAGCTCTACGGTCATCTCAGTGGTGTCGCCAGGCATAACCATTTCGGTACCTGCAGGAAGGGTGATAACACCAGTCACGTCGGTGGTACGGAAGTAGAACTGTGGACGGTAGTTTGCGTAGAACGGGTTGTGGCGGCCACCCTCATCCTTGGAAAGGATGTAGACGTTGCCATCGAAGTTGGTGTGAGGGGTGATCGAGCCTGGCTTGCAAAGAACCTGGCCACGCTCAACGTCTTCACGCTTGGTTCCACGTAGTAGAACACCAACGTTTTCGCCAGCCTCTGCGTAGTCGAGTAGCTTGCGGAACATTTCGATACCGGTAACGGTGGTCTTGACCTTGTCCTTGATGCCAACGATTTCAACTTCGTCGTTAACCTTGATCTGGCCACGCTCTACCTTGCCGGTAACAACGGTTCCACGACCAGTGATGGTGAAGACGTCTTCTACTGGCATTAGGAATGGCTTGTCGGTGTCGCGGACTGGCTCAGGAATGAACTCGTCTACTGCATCCATAAGCTTTAGAACGCTCTCGCCCCAAGTTGCGTCGCCTTCTAGAGCCTTTAGAGCCGAAACGCGAACAACTGGTGCGTTGTCGCCGTCGAACTCCTGGCTGCTGAGTAGGTCGCGGACCTCAACCTCAACGAGCTCTAGGATTTCTTCGTCGTCAACCATGTCGCTCTTGTTTAGAGCAACAACGATGTAAGGAACGCCAACCTGGCGAGCTAGTAGAACGTGCTCGCGGGTCTGAGGCATAGGACCGTCGGTTGCAGCAACAACAAGGATGGCGCCATCCATCTGTGCAGCACCGGTGATCATGTTCTTGATGTAGTCAGCGTGGCCTGGAGCGTCTACGTGTGCGTAGTGGCGCTTCTCGGTCTGGTACTCAACGTGCGAGATGTTGATGGTAATACCGCGCTGCTTCTCCTCAGGGGAGTTGTCGATCTGGTCGAACGCGTAGCTCGCGTTTAGCGATGGGTACTTGTCGTGAAGTACCTTGGTGATTGCCGCAGTCAGAGTGGTCTTACCGTGGTCAACGTGACCAATGGTACCGATGTTAACGTGCGGCTTGGTGCGCTCGAATTTCGCCTTAGCCATTTGGGTCCTCCTCAGGACTGGTTATCATCGGACAAGAATATGCCCGAAGAGATTGTGGGTTTCGTTTTATTTTAGTTGGTTTTGAGCCGTAGCGGTAAAACTACTACTCGCCCTTGTTCTTCTGAACGATTTCGTCGGCTACCGCACGAGGAACCTCAGAGTAAGACTCAAAGGTCATCGAGTACACAGCACGACCCGAGGTCTTGCTACGTAGGTCTCCAACGTAACCGAACATTTCAGACAGTGGAACTAGGGCGCGAACGACCTTGACGCCAGAAGCGTCATCCATGGACTGAATCTGACCACGACGAGAGTTCAAGTCACCGATAACGTCGCCCATGTATTCCTCTGGGGTACGTACTTCGACGGCCATCAGCGGCTCGAGTAGCACAGGGTTAGCTAGGCGCGAGGCTTCCTTGAAAGCCATCGAACCTGCAATCTTGAACGCCATTTCAGACGAGTCAACGTCGTGGTAAGCGCCATCTAGGATGGTGGCCTTTACGCCAACCATTGGGTAGCCGGCAAGAATACCGACCTGCATTGCGTCCTGGATACCGGCGTCTACCGATGGGATGTACTCACGAGGAACGCGACCACCGGTAACGGCGTTAACGAACTCGTAGGTCTTGTCTCCCTCGACCTCCATTGGCTCAAGCTTGATCTGCACCTTAGCGAACTGACCAGAACCACCGGTCTGCTTCTTGTGGGTGTAGTCGTACTTGTCTACAGCGCGACGCAGGGTCTCGCGGTATGCAACCTGTGGCTTACCAACGTTTGCCTCAACCTTGAACTCGCGACGCATACGGTCAACAAGGATGTCGAGGTGAAGCTCGCCCATGCCCGAGATAACGGTCTGGCCGGTCTCGTGGTCGTGCTCAACGCGGAAAGTAGGGTCTTCTTCGGCTAGCTTCTGGATAGCTAGACCTAGCTTCTCCTGGTCGGCCTTGGTCTTTGGCTCAATAGCAACCGAGATAACTGGGTCTGGGAAGGTCATCGACTCGAGGACGATCTGGTGATCTGGGTCACACAGGGTGTCTCCGGTGGTGGTGTCCTTTAGGCCGATAGCTGCATAGATGTGGCCTGCGGTTACCGACTCAACTGGGTTTTCCTTGTTGGCGTGCATCTGGAAAAGCTTTCCGATGCGCTCCTTCTTGCCCTTGGTCGAGTTAACAACCTGGTCGCCCTGGTTAGCTGCACCCGAGTAAACACGGATGTAGGTCAGACGACCGAAGAATGGGTGGGTCATAACCTTGAATGCAAGAGCCGCGAATGGCTCGGTGCTCTTAGGCTCGCGCTTTAGACGGATCTCTTCGTCGCGTGGGTCTCCACCCTCGACTGCAGGAACGTCTAGCGGGGTAGGTAGGTAGTCAACAACTGCGTCCAGCATTGGCTGTACACCCTTGTTCTTGAATGCCGAACCACAAAGGATTGGGTAGATCTCCGAGTTGACGGTCATCTTGCGGATGGCCTTCTTGATCTCGGCTACGGTCAGCTCTTC
>CAIYOE010000076.1 GCA_903927775.1 uncultured Micrococcales bacterium
AACAAGCTCAAGTAGCGCAACCCGCTAAAAAAGAAGTGGCCTCACTCGACGGTGAGGCCACTTCTTTTTTGCAGCAACTGACTAAACCAGACTGTCCCGGTATGCCTTGTGCATCTTGCTGAACTTGCCGGTTCCGGCAATCAGTTTGGCAGGACTGTCGTCTTCGATGATTTGCCCGTGTTCTAAAACCAGCACACGGTCGGCGATGCTGACCGTGCTGAGTCGGTGAGCGATGATGATTGCGGTTCGGCCAGCCAGCAGAGTCTGCAAACCAATCTGCACCAGGCGTTCGCTCGGGATATCCAAGGAGCTGGTGGCTTCGTCCAGTATCAAAACCGCAGGATCTGCGATGAAAGCACGGGCGAAGGAAATCAGCTGACGCTGTCCCGCACTCACACGACCTCCGCGCTTGTTTACATCGGTGTTGTAGCCATCGGGCAGGCTCATGATGAACTCGTGTGCACCAACGGCCCGAGCCGCCGCGACTATTTCGTCATCTGTAGCACCAGGCTTGCCAAGAGCTATGTTCTGGGCTACCGAACCACTGAATAGATAGGCCTCCTGAGTCACCATCACTACTGCTTGGCGCAGGTTGTCGTTGGCAATGCTGCGCAGATCGATTCCATCAAGTGTGACCGCACCGTGAGTTGGGTCGTAGAAGCGGGAAACCAGCTTTGCCAGCGTGCTCTTTCCAGCCCCCGTGGTACCCACCATTGCAATGGTCTGCCCGGCAGGGATGTCTAGGTTGAATGGCGGCAACACCGTCTTGCCGTTGGCGTAGTGGAACTCAACATCGTTGAATGCCAAATGACCCCGCGGGTTGTCTAGCGCCACCGGGTTGGCCGGTTCCGGCACGCTCGGGTCTTCCTCGAGTACACCACTGATTTTCTCTAGAGCGCTACTTGCCGACTGATAGGCGTTGTAGAACATTGCGATAGATTCCATTGGGTCGAAGAATCGGCGCGCGTAAAGAATGCTGGCTGTGAGCACACCAAGTCCGAGGTTCCCATCGATGACTTGCAGTCCGCCCACAAGCAAAATCGCTGCCACTGTGATGTTGCCAATCATTCGGAGCCCTGGATCGAAGATTCCAAACAGCTGGATTACCCGGGCGTTAACGTAGCGGTAGTCCTCTACCAGGCCATCGTATTTTTGCTGGTTTGACTTCTCTTTGCGGAATGCCTTCACAGCGCGAATACCGGTCATGGTCTCTACAAAATGCACGATCAAACGAGCACTCGCAACTCGCGTTTTGCGGTATTCCAGCTTGGTATTTACTTGGAACCATCGGGTAAGAATGGCAAGCGGGATAAAACTGATCAGCAGGATCCCGAAAGCCGTCTGACTCTGTGCCAATAAGGCAATGCCAGTAAATAGCATGCTGAGCAGGCCGGCAATCATCTCGTTTCCACCGCTGTCTAACAGCTCCTTGATGGAATCCAAGTCGTTGGTCTGTCTACTTATGACGCGACCCGAGGTGTAGGTCTCGTGGAAGTCGATGCTCAGTCTTTGAGTGTGCCTAAAGATGCGCTGGCGGAGGTCGAACAGCACGTTCTGGTTGGTTCTGGCGGCATAGCGAATAAAGAAAGATTGGCTGACTGCGGCAACCAGCGCACTCAACAAATAGGCTCCGGCCACAATCCAGAGCAAACTCCAGTCGTTTTTCATAGCTGCCGGCAAGGCTTGGTCGATACCGATTGCAATCAGAGTTGGACCCGCCACCTGAAGCGCCTGAGCTACCGTGATAGCTCCAAAACCCAGAGTCAGACGGCCACGAATAGGACGGACTAGCGAGTAAAGCAATCTGAGCGATCTTCTGCGAATCGCACGAGATTCTTCTTTGCTAAGGTCAGTGCGTTCTTCGCCTTGGACTCCCTGCATACTCATTTTGCGACCTCCTCGTCCAGGCTAGAAATTACGTAACGGTAGTGAGCGTTGGTCGCCAACAGATCGGTGTGCTTGCCAAACGCGGTTATGCGGCCTTCTTCTAGCAAAGCCACTTTGTCGGCTAGCTGAACTGTGCTTGGGCGGTGGGCGACAATCAACGCGGTGGTGGTGGAAAGCACGGTTCGAAGCGCTGCCTCAACCATTGCCTCGGTGTCTACATCCAGTGCACTCAGCGGGTCATCCAGAACCAGGATTTCGGGTTTAGCCGCAACCGAACGGGCCAGAGCAAGTCGCTGACGCTGCCCGCCACTTAGGCTCATACCCTCTTCGCCGATGCGAGTCTCGAGGCCGTCTGGCAGCTCGTAAACAAACTGGGCCTGGGCAATCTCTAGTGCCTGCTTAAGGTCTTCATCCGTGGCATTTGGCGCGCCAAGCAGAACGTTCTCGCGCACGCTTGCGCTGAACAAGGTGGCGTCCTCAAAAGCCATTGCAATGTGGCTGCGAAGCTCTTCACGGCTGAGGTCGCGAACATCGATGCCGTCTACCAAAACCTGACCGCCGGTTACATCGTATAGGCGAGTGGTGAGCGCGGTTAGAGTGCTCTTGCCGCAACCGGTAACACCAATCAGGGCCACCGACTCCCCCGGCTCTAGAACCAGGTTCACACCGCGAAGCAGGTCTGGCTTGTCGGCTGCGGTGTCGGCAAATCTAAAGTGCACGTCTTTGAACTCGAGTCGGCCCTGTGGTTTGTTTATGGTTTGGAGCTGGGCAGGGTCGGTGATTTCCACCGGCGCATCGATGACTTCAAAGAAGCGCTCCACCGCGGTCTTGGCATCCTGGGTCATGCTGAGCAAAAAGCCGACCGACTCGGTAGGCCAACGAAGCACGGTTGCTGTAGCAAAAAATGCAACCAGTGCCCCAACTGTCATCTGGTGACTTGCCACAAGCCAGACGCCCGCAAACAGGCTGAGCCCAACAGCAAACTCGGGAACCAAAATCAGGTAAATCAAAATGTTTGCAAGTAGACCCGCTTTACTGAGTTCGGTCTTTAGAAGCGACTGCGATGCATCCGCAAATTTTCCCGCCATGAAATCGCCTCGGCCAAATGCTTTTAGAACACGGATGCCGTGCACCGCTTCTTCTACGCTGGTGGCAAGGTCTCCGGCCTGGTCTTGGCTGAGGCGCGCTACAGCGTGATACTCCTTTTCGAATCGGTAACCGCGAATCCATATAGGAACGCTGCACACCAAGAAAATAAGACCCAGAATCCAGTGAAAACTAAACAACAAAGCCAGACCGACCACGATGGTGATTGAGTTGGCCACAAACAAAACCAGGCCAAAAGACAACCATCGACGAATCAGGCTGAGGTCGCCAGTAGCTCGGCTAAGCAGCTGACCGCTTGGCCAGCGATCGTGAAAGGAGATGGGCAAATCCTGGAGTTTGGCGTAGAGGCTCCTACGAAGTCCGGCTTCGACGTGTGTTCCCGGGACCAATACAAACCAGCGGCGGAGCAGAATCATGCCGGCCTCTAGCGCACCCATTCCGAGCACCGCCAGAACTGCGGGAACCAGTTTTGCAACGGTACCGTGATCAGACAGCGAGTTGACCAAACCTTGAAGTAACTGGGGAATACTGAGTGCAAACATTTGCCCAGCCAGGGCCGCTACCATGCCCAAAATTACTCTTGGCAAAGCCTGCTTTGCGTATGGAAATATTCGCAGCAGAGTTGCCGCGGTGCCTTTGTCGTTCATCGTTGAATCAAACCTAAATCTGCAAGCCCTTGTTCCCCGTTTACCAGGTGACCAGCATTTCAGGCTACCAAAGGAAAAGCCCCCGAAGGCGTGCTCGGGGGCTTTTCTAAAGATTTCTTCTAATGGAAGAAATGACGAATAAATCGAAGCAACCTGCCAATCGACGCCTGGCGGGGCTTCGCGTCATTTCTTCCTAATGAAAGAAATGACGCTCGCCGGTGAAGTACATGGTCACTCCGGCGGCATCCGCTGCGGCTATTACTTCTTCGTCGCGTACCGATCCACCTGGCTGAGCAACGGCCTTGACTCCTGCGTTGAGCAGAATCTGCAGGCCGTCGGCAAACGGGAAGAACGCGTCGCTGGCAGCGACCGAACCGGCGGCGCGGCTGGCTGCGCGATCAACTGCAAGCTTGCAAGAGTCAACGCGGTTTACCTGCCCCATGCCAACGCCGACCGATGCGCCGTCTTTCGCAAGCAAAATGCCGTTCGATTTGACCGCACGGCTGGCACGCCAGGCGAACTTTAGCTCCTCAAAAGTGGCTGCGTCGGCTTTTGGCCCTGCAACTAGCTTCCAGTCGTTGGTGTTGAAAGTCTTGAAGGTATCTGGTTGCTGCACCAAGAGGCCACCACTGATCTGGCGAACCTCTAACACCTCGCGCTGGTAGTTTGCAGGCAGCTCCAAAACCCGCAGGTTCTTTTTGGTCAGCAGCAACTGCAGCGCGGCAAGTTCGTATCCAGGAGCCACGATGACCTCGGTGAAAATCTCGGCAACCTGCTTGGCCATTTCTAGGGTCACAATTCGGTTTGCAGCGATGACGCCGCCGAAAGCACTCATCGGGTCGCAAAGGTGCGCCTTGGCGTGAGCCGACGCAATCGGGTCGGCTGCATCCGGGCTGGCAATCGCGATTCCACAGGGGTTGGCGTGCTTGATGATAGCCACTGCTGGCTCGTTGAAATCGTAGGCTGCGCGAAGTGCTGCATCGGCGTCTACA
>CAIYOE010000077.1 GCA_903927775.1 uncultured Micrococcales bacterium
ACATTCCGAGTGCCGGCGAAACCTTTGAACCTGGCATGGCCGTCTCGGCCAAGACCTTCTTGGGTCTGGGAAAGAATGAGTCTGTTGTGACGGTCATCGACCTAACCTCCGATTCAACCATCGCGCTGGGAACCAAACAGGGTGTCGTCAAGCGAGTCGTTGCCGATTACCCGCCCAAGGATGAATTCGAACTTATCGGTCTAAAAGACGGCGATGCCGTTGTTGGCGCCGCCATGGCCACCGATGCAGACGAACTCGTGTTTGTCACCAGCGATGCCCAGTTGTTGCACTTCGGTGCCGACAATGTTCGCCCGCAGGGTCGACCAGCTGGAGGTATGGCTGGAATCAACCTTGCAGACAAGGCAAGCGTGATCTATTTCGGTGTCATTTTCGATACTGAGAACGCTGTCGTTCTTACAGCAGCCAATGCCAGCGATGTAATCCCGGGAACCGATCCAGGATCGGCTAAGTTGAGCGCACTAGCCGAGTTCCCAGGCAAGGGTCGAGCCACAGGCGGAGTCCGTGCACAGCGCTTTATCCGAAGTGAAGATCAGCTTTACGCGGCTTGGGTGGGAACGAGTCCAGCAGCCCTTGCGGCTGATGGCCGCCCGGTAGAGCTGCCAAGCGAACTTGCCAAACGAGACGCCTCGGGAACACTGCTGAGCAATGTAATTGCCTCAGTAGGAACGCTCTGACCCGTTAGGCGTCGATGCGCTCCCGCTCGAATGAGTCGGCGCTGTCGATGATGAAATCGCGTCTTGGAGCAACCTCATTGCCCATCAGCAGCTCAAAAACGCGTTCCGAGGTCATGCCATCCTCGACCTTCACACGACGCAACAGGCGCCTGCTTCGATCCATGGTGGTTTCGGCTAGCTGGTCCGCATCCATCTCGCCAAGTCCCTTGTAGCGCTGGATGGGTTCTTGGTAACGGCGACCGGACTTCTCTATTTTTGCTAGAAGGTTCTCCAGCTCCTGCTGACTGTAGGTGTAGACCACTTCGTTTGGTTTGCTACCAGGGTTCATGATTACCACGCGGTGCAGTGGCGGTACGGCAGCATAAACCCGACCGGCTTCAACCAAAGGGCGCATGTATTTGAAGAACAGGGTAAGCAGCAGAGTGCGTATGTGAGCTCCGTCCACGTCGGCATCGCTCATGAGGATTACTTTTCCATAGCGTGCGGAATCTAGCTCGAACGAACGGCCAGAACCTGCACCGATTACCTGGATGATAGATGCGCACTCGGTGTTACTGAGCATGTCGCTAACCGATGCTTTTTGTACATTCAAAATCTTGCCGCGAATCGGCAGTAGTGCCTGATATTCGCTGTTTCTGGCCAGCTTTGCGGTACCCAGAGCCGAGTCACCCTCAACGATGAAAAGTTCAGACACTTCGGTCTCTTGGGTGCGGCAGTCGACCAATTTGGTGGGCAGCGATGAGTTTTCTAGCGCACTCTTTCGTCGCTGCGTTTCCTTGTGGGCTCGTGCCGAAACACGCGCCTTCATTTCTGAAACGACTTTTTCTAGTAGTAGCGCCGATTGAGCTTTGTCGTCGCGTTTTGAACTTTCCAAGCGCTCGTTGAGCTCCTTGGCCAACACATTCGAAACAATATTGCGAACCGCCGGGGTTCCCAAAACCTCTTTGGTCTGGCCTTCGAACTGTGGTTCAGGCAAACGAACGGTGATTACCGCGGTGAGCCCGGCCATGACGTCTTCTTTTTCGACTTTGTCATTACCCGGCTTGAGCTTTCGGGAGTTGGCCTCTACCTGAGCGCGGATCGTCTTGAGGAGCGCCTGCTCGAATCCAGCAACGTGAGAACCGCCTTTGGGAGTGGCGATGATATTCACATACGACTTAAGGGTCGATTCGTATCCCATACCCCAGCGCAGCGCAATGTCAACCTCACAGGTGCGTGATACCTCTTTGGAAACCATGTTTCCTGATTCATCGAGCACAGGAATGGTTTCGGTGAAATCGCCAGAACCGGTGAGGCGCCAGGTGGAGGTAAGCGGTGCGTCGGGAGCCAAAAAGTCGGCGTATTCCGCGATTCCACCATCGAAGCGGTAATCAGATACCACCGGCTCGTTACCCAATTGGTCCGAAATAGTAATGCCGAGACCCGGAACCAAGAATGCAGTCTGCCGAGCTCTGTCTGCCAAATCAGAAGCGCTGAAGTTGGCATCCTTGATGAAAATCTGCGGGTCCGACCAATAGCGAACTCTTGTACCAGTTACACCTTTGGCTACTTTTCCGACCTGCTGCAGAATGCTTTGTGCTTCGAACGGGGTAAATGGATTGTTTGGGGCGATGCCCTTAGAGTCGTCAAAGATTCCAGGCTCACCTCGTCTGAAAGACATCTTGAAAGTTTTGCCGTCTCGGTCAACCTCGACATCCAAGCGCTCCGAAAGAGCGTTGACCACCGACGCACCCACACCGTGCAAACCACCCGATGCCGTATACGAGCCGCTACCGAACTTTCCGCCGGCGTGCAGCTTGGTAAACACCACCTCTACACCGCTCAAACCGGTCTTGGGTTCGATGTCTACAGGAATACCGCGCGCCTTGTCGCGAACCTCCAGACTGGAATCTGGGTGAAGAACTATGTCGATTTGATTTCCGTGCCCAGCCAAAGCTTCATCGACTGAGTTGTCGATGATTTCCCAAAGGCAGTGCATCAAACCACGCGAATCGGTTGATCCGATGTACATTCCGGGGCGCTTACGAACAGCCTCCAGGCCTTCTAGAACGCTGAGATGACGGGCGGAATAATCTGAGTTCGACACCCGTTAAGGCTAACCGTTCGGCACTGGACCAGCCTTCAGCAACACAGTACCGACCAAGTATTCGCAGTTAGCGAAAAAGACGCCTATCTGCGCGCTGAGAGCCCAACTGTGTGTTCAAATAGAAGAGTTAGTGAGGAGAACACCATGACCAGCACCGAGACCAATGAGCAACTGGCCCAACCAGTTGCGCTCACCGTTGCCGACCGCTGCGACGCTTGCGGTGCTCAGGCCTATGTACGAGTCACCCTAGCCACCGGCGAGCTTCTGTTCTGCTCACACCACGCCAATGAAAACCGAGCCAAGCTCGAGCCGGTAGTTGTAACCTGGCAAGACGAAACCGAGAAGTTGCTGGCTAGATAGCTAACTTCTGAAAAGGCTTGTCGGTCTCAATCTTCCAGACTTGCTCGGAAATCCTATTCAGGGTCTCGATCCAGTTTTTTAGCTGATCAGGTATTTCCTGAGGCCATTCCAATCCTGCCGCGGCAACAGCCGCTTTAGCCGCCCAATCCAATAGCGTCGGGTTCTTAGCCAGAACTGGACCGTGCAACATGGTGCAAATCCAACGCATGTTCATTACCAAATTAGGCAGGCCCGAGTCGGAGTTTCGATAACCAAGCACTTCGAGGTTGCCGAGGTTTGCAACTTGGAAGGCCGATTCCCGCTCTCCAGGCTGAATGATCTGCGGAACGATCGAATTCCGGCTTAGATATTCGAATCCCGAACCCACGGCCAGCCCAGGGACATTCAGCAGAGCCAACCAATCAAGCTCGTCAAGCTTGGCGTCTATGCTTTCGCAGGCGGCCAAGGATCCGTGGCCGAATAAAACAAAGTTAAGGTCTGAACTGGCAACACCTGGGATCACCACTTGAACACCAACTTGGAATCCGGCCGCTGTTAGGTACCGCTTGAGAGCCAGGAGGTTACCCTGGTCGCCATCGAGGTTTAGTTGGTTTGGAAATATAGTTCCAAGTTTGATCACCGGACTACCTCCTCGGGGCTGGTAAAACCGAGCATTCGCCGAATCCGGCGCATTGCATCGGCCGAGAAGACTACGGTTCGCATGCCATGTTCGGGTTCGGGTAAGGCCATCCAGTATTCGAAAGCCTTTGCTAAATCACCTGTTGCCAATTCCGGCTCAAAACCATGGTGCCGTAGCCAAAGTTCGGCCTCTGCAAAGTTGTAGCCCGTGACTACGTCTACGGTAGATAGTTTCTCTGGATCTACTGTCCAAAGCCATGCTGGATCGTGGACATCTCTGCCTATGGCAAACATGACTCGGTCGAGTTTGCCAGGTAGGTTATCAAGGTTCAGCTGCGTGCTGGCCGGATTTTGAACCAGGATGAACTCAACATCGATGCCATTGATTTGGACAACCTCTCCCCTGGCGAAAACGGGCGGCAACTGCGCCAGAGTCGCCTCGGCAAGCTTGGCATCGAAAGCCTTGCCCAGAATCTGACTCGCCGATTCCAATGCTGCCGCCGCGTCAACCGCAAAATGCGCCCCGCGAGAAGGTAATTCGAAAGCGATGTGTTTACCGTGAACAGCCATGTCAACAGACTTGCCGGCCAGGGTCATGATGGTAGTGGTCGCGTTGGGTCTACCGAGACTTGGCAGGTAAGTAGGGGCATACCCCAGCTTCGAAGCCGCAACCTGATCACGCATTCCAAACCAGCGAATGACCTTGGCTTCCAAAGACTCGGCAATTATGAGCAAGTTCTGATCATCGGCGTTTAGAACTACCGTTTGGGTCGCCGATTTAGCAACTTTCTCTAGTTTATGGCGCACCAATGCCGGGTCAATGAAGCGATCTAGCTGGTCCTCGACCACATTAAGAATGGCTACCAAACTCGGTTTAACCTCATCAACTAGCTCCGCTGCGTGGCCCTCGTCCATCTCCAAGATTGCAATCTTCTGATTGAGAGCCCCAAAGAGATTTGATTGTTCAAGAATGCTGCTGTAAAAACCCTGCTTGATGTTCGCTGTGGTCGGGTTTGTGAAAACCGTAAACCCATGAGCCCGAACTAGAGCGACCAACATTTTTGTGGTCGTGGACTTGCCCGCACTTCCGGTAACCACAACTAGTCCCTTAGGGAAAGACCTAAGGGTTCGATTGAGGATACCGGGGGCTACTTTGCTGACAATAAGACCCGGCAGCGCTGACCCACCGCCCGGACGAATCAATCGAACCGCAAACCGGCTGAGACGACCCAGCAGGATGGCAGGCAGGTAACGCATTAGTTTTCTAGGTAGTCGCGCAGCATCTGTGAGCGGGCCGGATGACGAAGTTTAGACATGGTCTTGCTTTCGATCTGGCGGATACGCTCGCGGGTGACACCGAACTCCTCGCCGATCTGGTCCAGAGTCTTTTGAACTCCATCACCAAGTCCGAATCGGCTTCTGATAACGCCTGCTTCACGAGGGTGCAGCGATTCCAGAATTCGTTCCAGCTCACGTTGCAGCATTGTGTAACCAACTGCCTCGGCAGGAGCTACCGCCTCAGTGTCCTCGATGAGGTCTCCGAACTCGCTGTCTCCGTCTTCACCAAGCGGAGTCGATAGCGAAATCGGCTCGCGACCGTATTTCTGGACTTCGACGACCTTCTCGGGTGTCATGTCGAGCTCACGGGCCAGTTCTTCTGGGGTCGGTTCGCGACCTAGATCCTGGAGCAGCTGGCGCTGGACTCTAGACAGTTTGTTGATGACTTCGACCATGTGAACCGGAATACGAATAGTTCGAGCCTGATCGGCCATTGCGCGGGTGATGGCCTGGCGAATCCACCAGGTTGCATAGGTGCTGAACTTATAACCCTTGGTGTAGTCGAACTTCTCTACAGCTCTAATCAGTCCGAGGTTTCCCTCTTGAATCAGATCTAGGAACTGCATTCCGCGACCGGTGTAGCGCTTCGCAAGGCTTACTACAAGGCGAAGATTGGCCTCTAGAAGGTGACTCTTTGCGCGCTGGCCATCTTTCACAACCCACTTGAGGTCGCGCTCCATTTCACGTGTCAGGTCGGTGTCGGTGGCTAGTTTCTCTTCGGCGAATAGACCAGCCTCAATTCGCTTTGCCAACTCAACTTCGAGTTCGGCATTCAGAAGCGCAACTTTACCGATTTGCTTTAGATAGTCCTTAACCGGGTCGGCGGTCGCTCCGCTGATTGTGGTGGTCTGGACAGGAATGTCGTCTTCTTCTTTGTGTGTGAGTACTAACGCTCCTGCCTCTTCAAGAATCTTGTCGGCTTCGGACTTCTCTTCTTCGTGTTCACCGGTTTCGGCCTCGGCCTGAACAACCCCAGCGGTTGCGTTGATCTCCTCAACGTCGTCTGCGACCTTGGCAATCAAGACCTCAACGTCTTCGGTCTCGTCTAGCTCTTCTTCGTCGAGTTCTTCCTCATCGACCTTGCTCTTAGCAGCCTTGGGCGCCTTAGGCGCTTTCGCTTCCTTGGCTGGCTTGGCCTCTGCAGGAGCCTTGGCTGGCTTGGCCTCGGCAGGAGCCTTGGCGGCCATGGCTTCTGCCGGAGACTTGGCGACCTTGGCTTTTGCAGCCTTAGGTGCGGCCACTGGAATCGCTTCTACAACCTCAACAGCGCTATCTGCCGCCTTGGTTGAAGTCTTCTTGGTTGGGCTTTTGGCCTCTTTTTTGACGCTGATGACTGAATCCTTTGTTTGCATTGCGACCGGTTCTTCTGTGGTCACGAGTATTTCTTGAGGTTGCTCAACTGGCTTGCTGCTGAAAATTTGCGCGAATAAGCCGCGCTTTTTGTTAGGCGTACCTGCTTCAGTCACAACGACCTCCGGCGTTTCCGAAGAGCCAAACAAGATGTTGGGCCTGTTTCGGGCATTACTAAGACCCATGTCAAATTCGCGAATGAATTTGAATGGGCCTTTTGGTTAACAATACACCGTGCAACCGACATTGACTTCGATTACTCGTGGTTACTGCAACAGGTTTTTACCTATTCCTATTCCGTTAGCCCCATGCGATTTTGATTGACGCGGAACCGCCACAAACCGAATCCACAGAAGACGAAGACAACGATGAATGCCCAGCGGAAACCCTCGAGACTATAAAGGGACAGCCCACTCGATTTCCCAAACCAGAGATAGAAGGCATCCAAAATTGCCCCAACAAGGAAAATCATGGTCAGGGATGAGAGGAATCCGCCGATATTGATGAAACCGTTGGTGGCACCGAGTTGCGATTTGTCTGTGTGTTCCCTACTGAAATCAAATGCGATCATCGATGCTGGCGCGGCGACAGCAGTTACAAAGAGCATGGAAATAATTTGCCAAATCGAGGCTCTACCTGGAACGAAAAGTACCTGAGCCCACCCCGCAAGCATCAAAAGAACTCCATAAGTCACTATGAATTTTCTACTTGACGGATATTTTGCACCCACAATGCCAAAAGTTGAACCCGCAATCACCCCTACAAAGACCATCGAGCCAAGAAGACCCAGGGCCAATGCGCGGTCGATTCCCTCGCCTTTCACCAAAAACGGGACGCCCCAAAGCAAAAGCAACATGGTCGAGGGGCTCATCGTGCAAAAATGAATCCAAAAAGCTGATTTTGTCGACGCCCTGCGCACATTTGACGCAAGAGCAGCAAACATCGCGCTCCCCTTTACCGCATTGGGAGAACTGTGCCCATTTCTTTCATCGGTTATGACAACATAAGTGATGACACCAACAAAGAGTCCAAGGCCAGCCCATGTTGTAAAAGCTGCCGTCCAGCCTGTTAGGTGCAAAACCAGAGCAAAGGGAACCGCAGAAACGATCTGCCCAAGTTGCCCGGCGTTCCCAAGAAGTTGCTGTAAGCGCGAGGCAGTCGAGCCCACGTACCAACCATTGATAAGTCTGATCAGCGAAATAAAAGTAAAGGCGTCGCCAATCCCAACCAAGATGCGTCCGGCCAGGGCTGGTTCAAGAATTACCGCATAGGCCACCACCAGCTGGCCAGACGAAATCAACAAGGCTCCGAGGGCCAACATTTTTCTGGGCCCGATTCGGTCCAGTAGTAAACCCACCGGGATTTGCATACCAGCGTAGGCAACAAGTTGCGCAACAGCTAGAGAGCCCAACTGCTCCGCCGATGTGTGAAACCGTTCGCTGGCCGCAAGCGATGCCACACCCATAGAGCTCCGCTGGCTGATAGCGCTGATGTAGGCGAGCAAGCCAAATGCCATAACCAGCCATCCAGGTGGTCGCCGAAAAGAGATGGTCACCTGTCTACCGTGGAGCAGCAGAGTCACTGCCCGAATCATCGGCATCGTTGCGTCGTCGGCTGGCAAGGTAATCTTCGAGCTCCGCCGCGATCTCGTCTGCCGTCGGCACCTGCTGTGCTGGTCGGCTCATCTGAGGTCGCCCCGGTTGCGGGTCGGCGGCTTGGTACCCCTGCTCCAAAGAAGCAACAACGCGGGACAAATCAGCATTTTCCTCGACCTGCTGGTTCAACTTTCTAAGGAAACGAGTTGACTCTTCTCTGAGCGGGTCTGTCCTGAATACCAAACCCGTAGCCCCGGAAATCTGCTGAAATGCTGCGATAGCGGCCTCGGGATATTCGCTGTCGCTCAGGTAATGCGGAACCAAAAGCACGAAACCGATCATCGGCATTCCTGTGGGAGTAAGCCGATACTCCAACACATGCAGGACGTTGCCGGGGACCGAGGTAGAAGGCTTCCACTCGCTAACTTTGTCGATTAATTCCTGACGATTGCCGCTGACCGTGACCCCGACCGGCCGAGTGTGAGGAACCGGAAACGGAATCGAGTGCACCCAAGTGACACTGGAAACAGCGAAAAGTTCAAACAAGTCTTGCAAAGCACTGATGAACGAATCCCACTTAAAGTCAGGTTCGTAACCGTGCAGAAGAAGGAAAGGGTTGCCGGCTTCATCGGTGACAAGGTAGATCCCTAGAACTGCTGGGTCGTAGCTAATGATGTGATCGCGTTCAAAGAACATCACGGGACGACGACTTCGGTAGTCGAGAAGCTCGTCGTTGACAAACTCCACCACCATCTTTGATTCAAAGTTGGCAAAGACGTTATCCGCCACCTGGCTAATCGTTCCACCGGCGTCGGTGAAGCCCGAGAGCCCCGCTAGCAAAGGAAGC
>CAIYOE010000078.1 GCA_903927775.1 uncultured Micrococcales bacterium
ACGTTGAATACATAGATGATTGGCTTTGCGGTTAGCAAACCAAGTTCCTTGATTGGTTCCAGGTCAACGTCGCTCTGCGAAATTGGCTTGCCGGTGTCTAGAACCTTGAGAGCTGCATCGATGGCCTCTAGCGCGGCCGGTTCGGCCTTCTTGCCCTTGACTTCTTTTTCGATTCGTGGACGAGACTTGTTCAGGGTCTCCATGTCGGCCAAGATCAGCTCGGTGTTGATGGTTTCGATATCGCTCGCGGCATCAACCTTGCCGTCCACGTGCACTACATCGCTGTCTACAAAGCCGCGCACAACCTGCGCAATGGCGTCTGCCTCGCGGATGTTCGCAAGGAACTTGTTGCCCAGGCCTTCGCCCTCGCTGGCACCACGAACGATGCCCGCGATGTCTACGAACGAAACCGGCGCAGGGAGCAGCCGCTCGGAGCCGTACATCTCGGCAAGTTTGGCGAGCCTGGAGTCTGGAAGATTGACCACACCCACGTTTGGCTCAATGGTGGCAAACGGGTAGTTTGCCGCCAGAACATTGTTCTTGGTGAGTGCGTTGAAGAGGGTCGACTTGCCTACGTTAGGCAGTCCCACGATTCCGATAGTTAGAGCCACAAGATACGAGTTTAATTGGCTTATGGCCCTGAACTTCACCGCGATCGACTTTGAGACCGCAAACGGCTCCCCCGCCAGCCCCTGCGCGGTCGGTTTGGTGCGCGTCCGCGACGGCAAAATCGTTGACGGGTTCTCGGCTTTGTTCCTGCCGCCACCAGGTTTCCAGTACTTCCACCCAGGCAATATAAACGTGCATGGCATTCATCCCAGCGATGTTGCCGACGGCCCGGAATGGCATGAAATCTTGCCGTTGATGTTGGATTTCATTGGCACCGATGTTCTCATCGCGCACAATGCTGTTTTCGACATGGGCGTTTTAAAAAAGAGCGCCGAGGCGATTTCGGTTGAGTTGCCCACTATCAGTTACACCTGTTCACTCCTTATTAGTAGGCGGGCCTATAACTTAGAAAGCTACCGATTGAACGCGGTTGCCTATGCGGTGGGTCATGAGGAATTTGATCACCACGATGCTCTAGCCGACGCTGATGCGTGTGCACGAATCATCATTCACGCTGCTAACCGCAAAGATGCAGAAGACCTGGATGGCCTACTTGCCGCCACAAAACAGGTTTTGAAACAGCTTTAACTTTTTGGCTGTGATTCGTTGGCGTAAATGTCAGGGGTGGCTGTCACACTTACTTTCATGAACCCATACATTCTTCTAATCATTGGTTTGGTTGCCGGCGGTGTCGCTGGCTTTTTCATTGCTAAGGCTGGCGCTAAGGGCGCTTCTACTCCTCTGGATTCCCGTAACTACGAAGCGGAACTTGCCGCCGCAAATGCGACCATTTCCGGCCACCAAAATCGAATCGATGAGCTGAAGGCCGACATCGCTAATCGCGAGCAAAGAGCTCAGCAGGAAAACCGACTTGTAACCGAGCTAGCACCTGTCAAAGAGAACCTCCGCTTGATGCAAGAAGCTGTTTCCAAGATGGAAGAGGAACGCGGCAAGCAAGTAACAAGCCTCAACGAGGTCCTGCGTCAAAGCTTGGAAAGCGATGAACTTCTTCGCAAGCAGACGGAACAGCTCTCGAGCGCACTTAGTAACAACAGTTTGCGAGGAGTCTGGGGTGAAACTCAGCTTCGTCGCCTTGTTGAACTCGCGGGACTACTTAAGCATGCTGATTTTGATGAGCAAGCAACCGTCACTACGGGTCGAGCAGACATGATCATCAATCTCCCCGGGGGCAAGCAACTCGCGATTGACAGCAAGGTGCCATACAACTCTTACCAGGAGGCAACCAAAATAAGCACTCTGGCCGAAGGGGCTGAAAAAGCTCGTCGCGATGCCCTCCTGAAGGAACATGTAAAGGCGGTTCGTGGTCACATCGACGCCCTTGCAAGTCGCGCTTACTGGACTTCACTCAACGCGAGCCCAGACTTCGTTGTGTGCTTTATTCCTAGCGAGTCCTTGCTTGCTGCGTCACTCGAGGCCGACCCATCGATCCTTGAGTATGCCTTCAAAAACAATGTGGCCATGGCATCTCCAGTTAGCCTCTTCAGCGTTCTAAAAACCATCAATTTCATTTGGCGCCAGAACGTTGATGAAACTCAAGTTCGAAGCATGATAAAACTTGGCCACGAACTTTACGAGCGTGTAGGAAAAATTGCCGAACTCGCAGATAAACTCGGCCGATCAATCCTGGGTAGCGTAAACGACTACAACAAGTTCATCTCGAGCTTCGAAGGACGATTCCTAGTTACGGCTCGTAAACTAAACGACTTGGATGAGAACCAACTGAGCACCTCGTCAATTGATTCGCCAAAGGCAATCGAAGAAGCACCGAAACAGATCACCGCCGGCGAGTTGCCCACCGACGAATAACCGAGAAACAACCAGTTTCGTAAAAACTCAACGGAATCCGCAGCCCTGGGAACAGGAAACTGCGGATTCCGCATTTAGTACACGATTCTGATTTTCGGCTGAAACAATCCCTTGGCTATACTTTGGGGAGCGTGCCTACAACGGAGTCTGCCGCTACGCATTTATCCGTAGCTTTCAACAAGGCTGTCCAAAAGAACCTTTTTAGGAGTTTCTAATGACCGGCATCTCCCACAACACCGCGGTGGTAACTCTTACCCCGGCACCGGTGCTCGACCGCACCTACTTCGTACACGACCTAATCCCAGGCGGAGTAAACCGCGCCGACGGCGTAGGCGAGGAACTCTCCGGCAAAGGCATCAACGTTAGCCGTGGCCTTTACCTAGCCGGAATCGAAGCACCTGCGGTTGTACCAGTAGGAAACGGAGACACCAGCGTTCTAGAGCGCACCGGATCAACCAAGATAGTTCGCCCACTTTGGGTCGAAGGCACCCTACGCGTGTCCACCACAATCATCGAAAACCACGGCACCACCACCAGAATCACCGAGCCACCGCGCCCGCTAACCGCAGACGACTGGCAAGCAGTGATGGACCTAACCGAGAAGACCGTAATCGAAACTGGCGCCAAATGGCTGGTAATCGCAGGTTCTCACCCGGTAGACCAACTGACCGGCGAATTCATCGACCTAACTCGCCTATTCGACCGCATGGACCAAATGGGTGTTCGAATCGCCCTAGACACCAGTGGCAAGCCACTGAACACCTGGGCTCGCAGCGGGCGCGCAGCGATCATAAAGCCAAACTGCGAAGAGCTTGCTTCCGCGGTTGGTCGCACTCTGCTCACAGTGGGCGACGTCATCGATGCCGCCACCGAGCTGTGCAACCATGGAATTGAAGCCGTGCTGGCGTCTATGGGATCCGATGGCATCATCGCTGTTACTAAAGAAGGCGCGTTTGGAGCCAAGACCGCGCCTGTCAAGGTAATCAACACCGTTGGTGCCGGCGATGCCACATTGGCGGGATTCCTAAGCGCTGTAACCACTAATCCCCTCGCCGAGGGCGAAACCGTATTAGGCGTTGGCTTCGATGTCATTCGAGGAGCACTCACCGGAGTCCAGTGGGGAGCAATCGCTGTCACGCAACCAAGTTCGGGTCTAGAAAACATCGACCACCTGCCGGAATCGTTCCTGATCGAGGCCCCGGACCGCAACAAGTACCTTGAGGAACCGGCACACGCCTAACGCGGAATTCGAACCTCAAGCAATCTTGGCTGGCCAAAATCGCTGTCCAGTACAAAACTCTGCAGGTGCATTTCGTTGTCTACCTCTTTGATGCCCGCTGTCAAAAGACCATCGGTTAGCCCGGTTAGCACAAAAATAAACCTCTCCCCGCTAGCCAGATCATCGAGCTCGAATTTACGTTCGATATCGTTGCCCGAAGCCAAAGCCCGACTCATCTCATCGGGGCTCAACGGCATGAGCCTCCCCTGCATAAATCCACCCAGCGCCTGAACCGCACAGGCAGTGACAACTCCTTCTGGATTACCCCCAATGCCCAGCAGCAAATCAACTCCAACGTCGCCAACCGCCGCCGCTACGGCCATGGCAACATCTCCCTCGGCAAAACGCACCCAGTTGGCTCCAAACCCTTGAACACTTGCAATCAGATCACGATTGCGACCTTTATCAATCACAGCCACGTTTAACATAGAGACCGGTTTTCCCAAGGCGTCAGCCAGTAGCCGCATGTTTTGCTCGGGTGTGAAATCCAAGTCCAGTAGGTCACGCCCGGCCGGGCCTGACACAATTTTCTGCATGTAGTGCACTTCTGGCGCGTTCATCATGCCACCCCTGGGGCAAGCGGCCATTACACTCACCGCTCCAGGTAGCCCTTCGGCAGCGAGTGCAGTGCCATCGATGGGGTCCACAGCGATGTCCCATTCGAGCGGCTGTCCGGCACCAATAATTTCACCGCTGAAAAGCATGGGGGCTTCGTCTTTTTCACCCTCGCCAATGACCACAACTCCGCCAAAGTTAGCGGCTCGTAGCGATGCCCGCATGGCATCTACAGCTGCGCCATCGACGGCATTTTTATCGCCTTTTCCAACGAGTCGCCAACTGCCAACCGCTGCGGCGATCGTGGCTGCAAAAATGTCAATTGTTGGCTGCCCAAGGTGGGTCTCTGACACGACGCGTTCTCCTAACCGGGCACTTTTAGAAAGCGTAACTTGGTAGCATCATAGGCAAGCCCAACGAAGCGCTTTCCGTCCGAAAACTTTTCATTCCAAAGGAACGCAGCATGCCTGTAGCAACCCCAGACCAGTACCTAGAAATGCTAGACCGCGCCAAAAAGCACGGCTTCGCTTATCCAGCCATCAATGTCAGCAGTTCGCAGACTTTGAACGCAGCCTTGGCTGGTCTTCAGGCAGCGGGCTCCGATGGCATCATTCAGGTAACCACCGGTGGCGGCGACTACTGGTCTGGACCGACAGTAAAGAACATGGCCTCGGGTGCGGCAGCGATGGCCGTCTTTGCCCGCGAAGTTGCAAAGAACTACGGAATTACCGTTGCACTTCACACCGACCACTGCGCCAAGCACCAGCTAGACACCTTTGTTCGCCCACTTATTGCAATCAGCCAGGAGCGCGTGCGCAACGGCGAAGTTGCCTTGTTCAACTCGCACATGTGGGATGGCTCGGCTGTTCCTATGGCCGAGAACCTCGAGATTGCTCAGGAAATGCTCAAGCTCACCAAGGGAATTGGCTCGCTACTTGAAATCGAAGTTGGAGTAGTCGGCGGCGAAGAAGACGGAATCGAAGGCAGCCACGGAGCCGAAATGTACTCGACCGTTGCAGATGGCCTTGCGACCGCCGAGGCACTTGGCCTTGGCGAGAACGGCCGCTACCTGGTCGCCCTAACCTTCGGTAACGTCCACGGAGTTTACAAGCCGGGCAACGTTGTGTTGCGCCCCGAGCTTCTGGGAGAGATCCAGGCTGCAGTTGGTGCCAAGTACGGCAAAGATAAGCCATTCGACCTAGTGTTCCACGGTGGATCGGGTTCATCGGCTCAGGAGATCGCTACCGCGGTTAGCCACGGTGTTATCAAGATGAACATCGACACCGACCTACAGTACGCATTCACCCGCCCAATCGCGGCTCACATGTTCACCAACTACGACGGCGTTCTAAAGGTCGACGGCGAAGTTGGAAACAAGAAGGCCTACGACCCACGCGCCTGGGGCAAAATCGGCGAGGCCGGCATGTCTGCTCGTGTTGTTGAAGCCGCTGGCGAGCTTGGCTCAGCCGGAAATAGCATGTCGCTATAGTGTTAAAAACTGAAAAACCCCGCTCTTTTTGAGCGGGGTTTTTACTTAACCAATTGGTTTATGCCAGAAATATTGGGGCTACGCGCGTTTGGTTTTGTTGCTCACATCGTTGCCGGCGGCTTTGAGGTCCTTGCGAAGTTCCGGTGGTAGCGAGAACTGAATGTCTTCTTCTGCCGTTGTCACGTTACGCACATCGCCATAACCGCGAACGGATAGGTATTCAAGCACTCCATCGACCAACACCTCTGGCACAGACGCACCAGATGTCACGCCCACGGTTTCAACTCCGTCGAACCAGACTTCCTGAATCTCGCTGGCGTCGTCGACTCGGTACGCGGTTTTGGCACCCGCATCCAAAGCCACCTCAACCAAACGAACTGTGTTCGAAGAGTTTGCAGACCCAACCACGATCACAAGGTCGCTCTGAGCGCCAACCTTTTTAATGGCGACTTGGCGGTTCTGTGTTGCGTAGCAAATGTCGTCGCTTGGAGGATTCTGCAATGTAGGGACCCCAATGCGCAAGTGCTTCACAGTTTCCATGGTTTCGTCCACGCTGAGTGTGGTTTGGCTCAGCCAAATCACCTTGTTTGGATCGCGAATCACGGCGTTTTTGGCACCCTCCGGGCCATCGATGATTTGCACGTGGTTTGGCGCTTCCCCGGCGGTTCCTTCGACTTCTTCGTGGCCGTCGTGCCCGATCAGCAGAATGTCGTAATCCTCGGACGCGAATCGTTGGACTTCACGGTGAACTTTTGTCACTAGCGGGCAGGTGGCATCGATGGTTTGTAGTTGGCGGTCCGCGGCTGCCGCAACCACGGCCGGAGACACACCGTGGGCCGAGAAAACCAAACGCGAACCAACTGGAACTTCGTCGACTTCGTCTACGAAGATGGCTCCGCGGGTTTCCAAACTCGAGACCACATGCTTGTTGTGAACAATTTGTTTACGCACATAGATTGGCGCGCCGTAGTGGTCCAATGCTTTTTCAACAGCGATGACGGCCCGATCGACACCTGCACAATACCCGCGAGGCGAGGCGAGTAGTACTTTTTTACCGATACCGACTGCAACCGCCGCACCTGCGTTGGAGTGGGTTGGTAGCGCCTCGGGATGTCCTAGCGCAGCTGTAGGCTTAATGTCAGTCACCCTCCAATGATAAAGGCAGAACACTATGAGCGACCTTGGTTCTTGGGGCGCTTCACCTGCTAATAAACCAGAAGCAGGTTCGCAAGATTCCGGCACTTCGGCGGGCATCAGCAAAGCCAGCTCGCAAGAGTCACCCTGGCCAGTCTCTAGGCTTAGCCAAACCCTAAAAGATTTTATTGATCGCCTAGGAATGCTGTGGGTTGAGGGAGAGATTGCCAAGATCTCTTTCACCAACAACATGTTTGCGCAGCTAAGAGACCTTCAATCCGAGAACAGTGTTGAAATCCACTCTTGGAACATCGCAAAGATCGACCCAACCATCAAACAGGGCGATCGCGTTGTGGCGCTCGTCAAACCAAACTTTTGGCCAAAAAATGGCAAACTCAGCATGCAGGTTTTCGAAATGCGCAAGGTTGGCCTTGGCGAGCTTCTTGAGCGTTTAGAACGGCTGCGAACGCAGCTTGCATCCGAGGGGCTTACTCAGGTTAAACAGCCCCTCCCCTACCTGCCGAATCTAATCGGTTTGATCACTGGCAAAGATTCAGACGCAGAAAAAGATGTGCTTCAAAACGCGCGGTTGCGGTGGCCGGAGGTACAGTTCAGGGTGATTCACACCCCGGTGCAAGGCGATAAAGCAGCACCTCAGATCATCGCTGCAATAAAAGAACTAGACGCGGATCCTGCAGTGGATGTGATTGTAATTGCCCGCGGTGGTGGGTCATTCCTGGATCTCTTGGTTTTCAGCGACGAAGCCCTAGTGCGCGCAGCCGCCGCAACTAGCAAGCCCCTGGTAAGTGCCATCGGACACGAGAACGACCGCCCGGTCTTAGATGACGTAGCTGATCTTCGTGCCAGCACCCCAACAGATGCGGCAAAGCGTGTGGTGCCAGATGTGCAAGAAGAACGCCTGCGAATCACACAGCTTTTGAACCGCCTCTACCTGCGCGTAGGGGGTCAAATCAATCAGGGCATGGATTTGATTGCGCAGTTGCGAAGCAGGCCCATTCTGGCCAATCCTCACACTTTCATCGCACTGCGCCAAGAGCAACTGGACCGCCACTTGGCCGATGCTCGAGGTGCATTCGGAACGCTTTTGAGCCACGAGCAACTTCGGTTGGACCACCTGAAACAACAGGTCCGCTCGCTTAGCCCCCAGAGCACCTTAGACAGAGGGTACGCGGTGGTCCGCACCAGTGAAGGTCAGGTCATCACCGACTCGGCAACTGTGATACCCGGCACAACAATAAAAATCCGGGTCGCCAAGGGTGAGATCCAGGCAACCAGCAACTGAATTAAGGTAAGAAGAGATGACTGAAAAAGCGCACGAGACCAAAAACGCCGAAGTAACGCAGCTAAGTTACGAGCAAGCCCGCGATCAGCTGGTGCAGGTGGTAGCAAGCCTGGAACAGGGCAGCGCAACACTGGAGGAATCCATGGCGCTCTGGGAACGCGGAGAGGCGCTAGCCGCGCAGTGTGAACTTTGGCTTAGCGGAGCAAAGGCCCGTTTAGACGCGGCTTTGGCTGCTAAACAAGCCGACTCTGAATAGCGGCGAGAGAAAACAATGACGGACATCGAACTTTCCAAGTTAAGCGACGAAGAGCGCGCCAAAAAACGTCGCGCCAAGCAGACTCAAAACAACCTCATTTTGTCGCTTTTGGCCTGCCTCGGCATGGTTGCGGTTATCGTTCTGGCAGTCCCCCGACCCACCACCAGCCTGATTCCTCACGTTGATTACAAAACCGTTGCTTCTCAGGCGGAAAGCACCAGCAACTTGCCAGTAGTTGCACCAGGATTACCGGGTGCAAAATGGTACTCCAACGCCGCCAGGTTCACCGCAAAGCCAGCCGATGGCGTAGCCAACTGGTACGTGGGGTTCGTTGGCCCCAAAGGTGAATACTTGGGACTGACTCAAGGATTCGATGCCAACCCGACCTGGACCATGCTTCAGCTTCAGGGAGATATCCCAAGCGGAACGCTGACTATCGCGGGAACCAAATGGGTAATCTGGCAGTCAACCACCAAGAATGACCCTCCCAAGAGTCGCGATTACGCTCTGGTAGCGGACATTGAGTCAACGGGCTCTGCGCCCGCCCAACAGTTCATAGTTTTCGGCTCGGCCACAAAAACGCAACTCAAATCATTTGCCCAGTCAGTAGCAAAGGCGGTCAAGTAAATGCTAGAAGCAGATCTACCAACCAACCCTCAAGAGGCTTGGCAGGCAATCGTCGATGGAAACCGCAGGTTCGTATCGGGTTCATTGGCGCACCCTAGGCAAGACATCGATCGCCGAACCTCTTTAGCGGCTGCACAAAAGCCATTTGCGGCTCTATTTGGCTGCGCAGATAGCCGCCTGAGTGCGGAAATCATCTTCGATGTTGGCCTAGGCGATCTATTCGTGGTTCGCAACGCCGGACAGGTTATCGGCGAGACCATTCTGGGCTCCATGGAGTACAGCGTTGAGGTGCTCGGGGTTTCGCTGATTTTAGTTCTGGGCCACGATGAGTGCGGTGCTGTGCGCGCCACCATCAATGCCACCGAAGGCAAGACTCCCGCCAAAGGCGAGTTCATTGGCGAATTGGTGCGCAAAATTCAACCCACCGTATTAGAGGCAAATGCTCAAGGATTGTTTGGAATCGACGAAATCACAGAATTGCATGTGAAGGACACGATCAACGAGATGGTGACTCGGTCGGCAGTGATTTCCCAGGCAATCAACGACGGTAAATTGGCTGTTGTAGGTGCTAACTACAAGCTTGTCGAAGGCGAAGTCCACCCCATCATGGTGGTTGGAGACATTAGGTAACGAAAGGTTCCACTCATGGAATTCCGCATTGAACACGACACCATGGGCGAGGTTCGCGTCCCGGTCAACGCCCTGTATCGCGCTCAGACTCAGCGTGCTGTAGAGAACTTCCCGATCAGCGGAACCACACTGGAGCGTGCCCACATCGCCGCTTTGGCGCAGATCAAGAAGGCCGCTGCCCACGCAAATGCTGCGCTCGGCGTTCTAAAGCCAGATATGGCTGCCGCAATCAGCGGCGCTGCCGACGCAGTGATTACCGGCAAACACGACGGCGAATTCCCGGTGGACATTTTCCAGACCGGCTCCGGCACTTCGAGCAACATGAACATGAACGAGGTTCTGGCGACCCTCGCTTCGGAGCTACACGGCTCGCCGGTTCACCCAAATGACCACGTCAACGCCAGCCAGTCCAGCAACGACGTATTTCCCACCTCGGTGCACGTAGCCGTTACCAGCGCACTTATCCACGACTTGCTCCCTGCACTGGATCACCTGGCGCTTTCGCTAGAAGAAAAGGCTGTTCTCTGGAAGTCGGTTGTAAAGGCCGGACGCACCCACCTAATGGATGCCACCCCGGTGACCCTGGGTCAGGAGTTCGGAGGTTACGCGGCTCAGATTCGCTACGGCATCGAGCGTGTTCAGAGCACTATCGGTCGCGTTGCCGAGGTACCGCTGGGCGGCACTGCAGTCGGCACCGGAATCAACACTCCAAAGGGTTTCCCACAGGCTGTTATCAAGCTGCTTGCAGAAGAAACCGGCCTACCAATCACCGAAGCACGCGACCACTTTGAGGCACAGGGCGCACGAGACGCACTGGTCGAAGCATCGGGTGCGCTTCGCGTTCTTGCAGTCAGCCTCACCAAGATCAACAACGACCTACGTTGGATGGGATCCGGACCAAACGCTGGCATCGCGGAACTTCACATCCCAGACCTACAGCCAGGTTCGTCGATCATGCCCGGCAAGGTCAACCCGGTTATCCCAGAAGCCGTGATGATGGTCTGTGCCCGCGTAATCGGAAACGACGCAACCACCGCTTGGGCTGGTGCCAGTGGCAACTTTGAGCTAAATGTTGCCATTCCGGTAATGGGTAACGCGTTGCTAGAGAGCATTCGCTTGCTAAGCAACAGCATGCGCTTGCTGGCAGACAAGACCATAAAGGGTCTCGAGGCGAACGAGGCACGCGCCCGCGCGCTTGCAGAGTCGAGCCCAAGCATCGTTACCCCGCTAAACAAGTACATCGGGTACGAGGCAGCGGCCAAGATTGCTAAGCACGCCGTTCACGAGGGGCTGACCGTTCGTCAATCGACCATCGACCTGGGCTATGTAGACGGAGAAAAACTGACCATGGAGCAACTAGACAAGGCACTAGACGTGCTTTCTATGACCAGCCCAGGCCTATAACAACCCTTTAGAACCACAATCGTAGAAGGGCGGTTTCCCAACTTGGGAGACCGCCCTTTCTTCTTGCCGAAAAACTAGATTTGTGGCTGAAAGTTACGCAACCTAGGCGTGATTCGCAAAATCAGGAACATGGCCAAAACAATACCGATGCCGCCTACTAACGGGCCGGCCCAAAGGCCAATCACAGCCGCCATCACCCCGGCATAGATATCTCCGAGCCTCGGTCCCCCGCCAACGACGGCTAGAAAAATCCCCTGAAGCCGACCTCGCATCTGGTCGGGCACCGATGAAAGCAGCATCGATGTTCGGAAAATGGCCGAGACCTCATCCGAGGCTCCCATTCCAAAAAACGCTAAACCAGAAAACACTAGAGCTGTCAGATTTGCACCCGCCAAAGACGCTGTGGGGTGCCCAAACGCTCCTGTTCCCATGGCCAGTAACACCACGCCAAATAATGCCGTGAACAAACCGTATATCTTCACCGAGTTAGCAATCGCCAAACCTTGCAGACGTATCTGAACGACCCGACCACTGAACGCACTAGTTGCAAATGAACCAGCCGCACCCGCGGCAGTCAAAATACCCACGGTTATTGGTCCGCCACCGATGATAGTCGCGGCCGCTGCCGGAAGCACCACGTATGGTCGACCGAGGCCCATAGCAATGATATCCACCACAAAACCGGCACGAATGTGAGGTGCGGTGCCAAGGAAATCCATTGATTCCTTAAATGATTTCCAACCGGGACGTATTGCGTCCTCGGCAACTTTGATCTTTGGAAGCATGGCGATTCCCAGGAATCCCGTGGCGGTCAGGGCTAGGTCGCAGGCGAACGCAACTGAATAGGTGGATACAGCCACCAAAATTCCCGCGAGCGCCGGACCCGCCATGATTTGGGTTCCCATTGAGATACCGTTTAGAGCACTTGCCCTGGTTAGCAGTTCTTTGGGCAGGATTCGCGGAATAACTGCCTGCCTAGCACCGCCCAAAACGGTTGCGGAAACAGCGGTCATTGTTGTGCAGACGTAGAAAGGCCATAGCTGGGTGTGGCCGCCGTCCAAGACTGCTTGCTGTTCTAGAATGCTAAGCACAAACAGCCCAGCTGTAGCCGAGAACATGATTGACGCCGAAACAATCATTACCAGGCGGCGGTCAAAGGCGTCTGTAATCATTCCACCGATGGGACCCGCCAAAACCATTGGGATTAGAGCGATTCCACCTACTAGAGCAACTGCGGTGGTGCTTTTTGAAATATCGAAAATCTGCAGCGCCACTGCAACCAAAGTGAGCTGCGTCCCTAAGCCATTTAGAACGTTCCCGATCCAAAGTCGAGCAAACTGAGGAGACTCCCTAAGCGGGGTCAGGTCGGCTAGGTGTCGGCGCGAGCCGACTTTACTTGACTGCGTCGCCAACGCGTTCCCACATCTTTGCCATTACCCACCACTGGCCATCAAGGTAGACCAGGTTTAGGTAGTCCTGCATGAGGCCGCCAAACATCTGCAACTGGGCGTGGACTAACGCCAAAGTTGGCGAAATTTGGTTGAACATCAGCACTGAATCGGCTCGAACATCGCCGGGTGTGTTAGCTGGAGAGACCCTGTTGGCAACCGCATCGCGGTAAATCGCGTATGGGCGAATGTTCAAGGTTCCGGTTTGAGCCGAATAAAGCACGCATTCCTTGTGAAAAACCCTATCGAAAAGCTCCATGTCTTGATTCCACAAGACTTCAAAATAGTTGTCGATCAGTGTCGAAATTTCAGGGTCTGAGATGGTTGCCATGTCGTTGCGAGTCATGAAAGACAGACTACCCCCGAGGGAAAGCTGCAGGCGGCAACCCCCGCTCAAGACACTTTGGGCAGCCACCCCTTTCGGAGCAACTGCCCAAAGCGCTATTCAGCGGTATTTCTGATTAGCCCCTCACCGGTTTCCCGATGAGTATTACGAGTCTAAATGTCTAGTAGGTCGGTGACTAGCGCCGCGATAGCCGATCGCTCGCTTCTTGTCAGAGTTACGTGACCGAACAGTGGCTGACCCTTGAGGGCCTCTACCACGGCAGCCACGCCATCGTGACGACCGACTCGCAAGTTGTCACGCTGGGCTACGTCGTGGGTGAGCACAACGCGGCTGTTTTGACCAATGCGGCTGAGCATGCTCAACAGAACGTTGCGCTCAAGGCTCTGAGCTTCGTCGACGATCACAAAGCTGTCGTGCAGGCTGCGGCCACGGATGTGCGTCAGCGGCAGAATCTCTAGGATGTTGCGGTCCTGGATGTGCTCGATGACCTCTTTCGAACAAATGGTGCTCAGGGTGTCGTAAACAGCCTGACCCCAAGGGTTCATCTTGTCGTTTTCGCTACCGGGGAGGTAACCCAAGTCCTGGCCGCCAACTGCGAACAATGGGCGGAAAACCAGGATCTTCTTCTGGGTGCGGCGTTCCATGACCGATTCAAGAGCTGCGGCCAAGGCCAATGCACTCTTACCGGTTCCAGCTTTACCGCCAAGGCTAACGATCCCCACTTCAGGGTCCAGCAACAGATCGATGGCAAGGCGCTGTTCGGCACTGCGACCGTGAACACCGAATACCTCGCTGTAACCGCGTACTAAACGAATCTGCTTTTCAGCAGTTACTCGACCAAGTGCGCCACCGCGGGCTGAGGTCAGGATCAACCCTGTGTTGGTTGGAAGCTTTTTGGCTTCGGCGTTTTCCAGAAGTTCGCGCTCGTAAAGCTCGCTCATCTGTTCTGGGCTAAGGCCAATCTCCACGACTCCGGTGTAGCCGGCATCGCGAGCTAGTTCGTGGCGGTATTCCTCTGCACCCATGCCCAAAGCAGAAGCCTTTACGCGCATAGGCAGATCTTTTGAAACAACGGTTACGTCGTAGCCCTCGCTGCGTAGGTTGAACGCACAAGCCAAAATACGGCTGTCGTTGTCTCCCATTTGGAAACCAGATGGCATTCCCGAGGAGTTCATGTGGTTGAGCTCGACGCGAAGGATTCCGCCATCGCCAACCTCAACCGGGAAGTCAAGGCGTTCATGCTTTTGGCGCAGGTCGTCTAGGTGGCGCAGAGCCTGACGAGCAAAGTAACCGATCTCTGGGTCGTGGCGCTTGCCTTCAAGTTCGTTGATTACAACAATCGGAATCACTACTTCGTGTTCCGCAAATCTAAACATTGCGCGAGGGTCGCTGAGCAAGACGCTGGTGTCTAGGATGAAGGTCTTAACCTTCTGCTGAACCTGACTTTGCGCCTGAGCCTGACTGGTTGACGGTGTGGAAATAGCCTTGGCCATTTGACTTCCCCTCTATGTGAACTTTGTATGAGGATATCCACACGTTTAAGGAGTTTTGCGCGCAACACGCCCGAGGGCGTGGAATGTTTACCAATCAATTTGTTTGGTTCAAAATTTCGCTCCAGCGAAACAGTGGTTTAGGCGCCAAAACGGCGATGGCGGCTCTCGAAAGCACGCAGCGCACGCAGGAAATCCACCTTTCGGAAATCCGGCCAGAGAGCTTCTTCGAAATACAACTCACTACTGGCGCTCTGCCAGAGCAAGAAACCGCTCAGGCGCTGTTCACCGCTGGTCCTGATGATGAGATCTGGATCAGGCTGCCCACCCGTATAAAGATGTTCGCTAATCAGCTCGGGAGTCAGCAAACCGGCCAAATCATCGATGCTGGTTCCGGCAGCACCGTGTTCCTTCAAAATAGAACGCATTGCGTCGGCGATTTCGATTCGACCACCGTAGCCGACGGCCAAGTTCACATGCGCACCTTTTTTACCAACACTTTTGGCTACCGCGGTGTCGATTTTTGCCAACAAATCTGCCGGTAGGAGGTCGCGATCACCCATCAACTGAAGGGTCCAGTTTCCAGACGCCGCCATCTCAGTCGTGAGTGCACCGATGATTCCAAGCAGATCTGCAAGTTCATCGCTGTTTCGGTTCTTCAGGTTGTCGGTACTCAACAGGTACAGGGTCACCACCTTGATACCTAGGTCGTCGCACCATCCCAGGAATTCAAAGATTTTTTGCGCGCCTGCCTCATGGCCGGTGGCTGCTTTACTGAACGCGCGGCTCTTGGCCCAACGCCGATTTCCGTCCAGCATCACTGCCACGTGCTGAGGTAGGTCTTGGCGAGCTCCGGGGCGCAAAACCGTCTTAGCCAAACGGCCCTCGTAAAGGCGGTAGATAAGGTTGCGCATAGGCAAAATGCTACTACTGCAACCGGTCCGCGATGAGCGTAGGCTGTCTCTATGACGAACAATTCCGGCCAGGATTTACCGTACTTACCACTAGCGGAGTTCACCAAAGGCATCGATGTGGTGCCTACCAAGCCAACCTGGCGTGGTTGGATTCATGCCGGCGTGCTACCCATTGTTATCGCTGCGGGAATTGTTCTTGTTGTGCTGGCTCATGGAACCCCCGCCAAGGTCACCACCGCTATTTTCTTTGCGAGTTCGTTGCTGCTGTTTGGCATGTCGGCTCTGTATCACAGGTTCAACTGGGGTCCTCAAGCCAAGCTTCTTCTAAAGCGCATCGACCACGCGAATATTTTTGTTTTGATTGCCGGTTCGTACACGCCAATCACTTGGCTGGCCTTGCCCCAGGCCAAGGCGGTTTTGCTCATGAGCATCATCTGGGGAACGGCCCTACTTGGGATTGGATTCCGAGTGTTTTGGATCGGTGCGCCAAGATGGCTCTATGTAGTTATCTACATTGGCATGGGTTGGGGCGCAATGGCCTTCGTTGTGGATTTCATGAACGCAAATGCAGCGATGATGATTCTGATTCTGGCGGGCGGATTGTGCTACACGGTTGGCGCGATTGCCTATGCCAGCAAATGGCCAAATCCTTCAAAGGAGCACTTTGGCTTCCACGAGATCTTCCACTCGTTCACGGTTCTAGCTTTTATGTGCCACTGGACAGGCATTCTGCTGATTGCTCTATCGCCAGCGGTAGGTAGTTTCGGGGCTTAGCGCCACTTCGCTCCCTATAGAGCGAATATCAAGTTCTAGTCCGAGGCTTTGTTACGAGTCGGTTTTGCCGGTGGGGCCGGACGCGTGCGCGAAGACTTTGACGGCGCAATATCTTCAGGCGAAACCGGTTGCTTGGCAGCCGAGGAGCCTCCATCGATGCCTGTTGTTGAAGCCTGCTCAGCCGCCAGGCGCTCCTGAATCTGCGCGCGGTAGTTGATACGGCGAACCCGGCGAACCATGTCGAAAATGATCAGAATGGCGCCAACCACAAGGATGAAAGTGCCTAGGAAACCGATTAGGCCGGGGCTGTAAAAGGTGTTGGCTGGGTCGGCAGAGACGCTTGGGTCTGGATTCAGTGGGTCGCCGTGTGCGGTGGTTAGAACACTGGTGAGCAAAGCCAACGAAAGAGTCATGAGTTAAGTCTAATCTTGAAGAATGAGCAACCAATCACAGACCCTAGAGTCTCGTTACGGGCGCGGAAAGCGCGCCAAACGAGACCGTGCACTGGTCATCGGCGTGGGCGGGCTTCTGGGCATCGCTCTTGTGGTTTGGATTTTTGTGGTGGCGTTCACTCCCCCAGCCACCAGCTCACTGGCATCGGGGCAGGTAAGTAGTTTCAACGCCAACAGCAACATAAGTTCAA
>CAIYOE010000079.1 GCA_903927775.1 uncultured Micrococcales bacterium
CGAATGGGCCGACGGTCACGTTCCGACGGCGGTACACATTCCGCTTGGCCAGTTGCAGTCTCGCATTGGCGAGGTAGAAGATGGCGGACGGGTTTTTGTGATTTGCCGCTCGGGTGTTCGCAGCCAAAAGGGTGCAGACATTCTTTTTGCAAACGGCCTGGACGCCGTTTCGGTAGCGGGCGGAACCATGGGTTGGATCGCCGCTGGCAAGGACATTGTCAAGCCATAAGCCTGTTGGCAATTTGGTTTGGTTCTAAAGACCCCTGTTTTGCGAATAAAAAAAGTTCCCCGGGCGAGCGCCCAGGGAACTTTTTTTCAACTCTAGAAGGCCACGTCGATTGCCTTGAGGACGTCGGCCTCGATAGCCACTCGAACTGCCTCTAGCACGTCGTCGGCTACCTTGCTGTCAACGGTGATAACGCTTAGTGCCTTGCCGCCTTTTTGCTGACGAGCAATCTGCATGGCCGCGATATTGATGCCGGCGTCGGCGAAAGCCTTGCCGTAAACGGCCACGATACCCGGACGGTCGGTGTAGACCATCAGAACGAGGTGCTCGGCAACGGCCAATTCGACCTCGTAGCCGTTGATTCCAACAATCTTCTGGTGGTGCTTAGGGCCGATTACGGTTCCCGAAACACTGGCGGTGGTGCCGTCGGCCAAAGTGGCCTTGATGCTGGTCACATTGCGGTACTCATCGCTGTGGGCATCGATGGTCAACTTGACGTCGACCCCGCGCTGCTCCGCCATCAATGGTGCATTCACATACGAAACCTGCTCGGTCACTGCGTTCTGGTAGAAGCCCTTTAGTCCGGCTAGTTTGAGGACCGAGACGTCGTGAGCCGCAATCTCGCCGCGCACCTCAACTTCGATTGCTGTCACGTTGCCGCCGCTAAGTCCAAACAAGATCTGGCCCATGTTTTCCATAAGGGCGATACCCGGCTTAACGCTGGCATCGATGTTGCCGCCGGCCACGTTCACGGCGTCTGGCACTAGGTCGCCGGCTAACGCCAAACGAACACTCTTGGCAACACTGATACCGGCCTTCTCCTGTGCCTCATCGGTGCTGGCACCAAGGTGCGGCGTCACAACGATGTTTGGCAAAGTTAGAAGCGGGTTGTCCTTTGGTGGCTCCTGGACGAACACATCTAAGCCAGCTCCGGCAATCTGGCCGGTGCTAAGTGCCTGGTACAGGTCTGCTTCATCGATGATCCCGCCGCGCGAGCAGTTGACAATACGCAGATTGCTCTTGGCCTTGGCGAACTGAGCGGTGCCGATCATGCCGGTGGTCTCAGGGGTCTTTGGAATGTGAATGGTGATGAAGTCTGACTGCTCCATGACCTGGTCCAGGGTGGCAAGTTTGACGCCCAACTGCTCTGCGCGAGCTGGGGTTACGTAAGGGTCGTAACCAATGATGTTCACGCCGAAACCGGCTAGGCGCTGTGCCACTAGGGCACCGATGCGACCGAGGCCGACGATACCGACGGTCTTCTCGAAGAACTCGACCCCGGTGTATTTGCTGCGCTTCCATTCGCCGGCCTTTAGCGAGGCGTTGGCGTCTGGGATGTGACGAGCCAGGGCAAACATCTGACCGATGGCAAGTTCGGCGGCCGAGATAACGTTCGAAGTTGGCGCGTTTACAACCATGACACCGGCGTTTGTAGCCGCCTTGATGTCGACGTTGTCTAGGCCAACACCGGCGCGGGCAATAACCTTTAGCTTTGGTGCGGAGGCGATCGCCTCGGCGTCTACTTGGGTTGCCGAACGAACCAAAATGGCGTCTGCTGTGGCCAGCTCCTTTAGAAGAAGCGGGCGGTCGGTGCCATCGATGTTGCGCACCTCAAAATCTGGGCCGAGGGCCTCTACGGTGGCTGGCGAAAGTTCTTCTGCGATCAAAACGATTGGCTTAGTCATGAGACCAAGTTTAGTTTTTGGAAACTCGCAAAATAGGCTTGATTATTTCATTAGTTGCAAGTTATCTTTCATTTTATGAAACCAAAACCGGCGCTTCTCTCGCCTCTGCTCAAGAGCGACACCCAGGGTCTGATACTGGCTCGCATCTTCATGAGTGCCGAATTGGATTTCACAATCACACACCTTGCCGAATTCGCTGGCACGTCTGTTCCAACCGCGATGCGCGAGGTAGACCGGCTGGTGGAGGCAAACCTCGTTACCGACAAGACCCTGGGGCGAGTGCGCCTGATTCAAGCGAATCGGGAACATCGACTGTTTGATTCGATCTATCAAATCGTGGCTTACAGCTATGGTCCGGCGGCGATCCTTCCATCGGTGCTCGTTGATTTGTTTGGTTTGCAACGCGCCTTCATTTACGGCTCCTGGGCTGCTCGCCTTGCCCAGCAGGCCGGTCCCGAACCAAAGGACGTAGATGTGCTGCTGGTTGGGAACATGAACCGAATCGCTGCGGCCAAGGCGGCGGCCCAGGCAGAGAGCATCATTGGGCGACCCGTGAACGTTCAATTCGCCAGCAACTTTGATTGGGACAAAGCCGAATCTGCGTTTATCCAAAATGTAAAGAGCAGTCCGCTACTGGAGCTGAACCTGGTTTTCTAACCAGTAACCTATGACCATGATCGAACTCGTCTTTTTTGCCGCTATTTCCGCAGACGGTTACCTGGCCGGCCCCGACGGTGACATGAGTTGGGCAGAGAAATACCTTAACAGCGACGAAGACTACGGTTTCGTGGAATTACTGGGTTCGACCAGCGCGGTTCTAATGGGTAGCAAGACTTTCGATTTTGAGCTTGAAGCAATGGGGGCTGAACCGCGAGCCCTGCCCACCTATGTGCTGACCAACAATCAGATGCGCTACGACGGAATCACAGACCCGTTTGTCCACTTTGTTTCAGGTCCAATAGACGCCGTCATCGATGAGATGAATCGCCACCTCAAGGGACGCGTTCTAGTAATGGGCGGAGCCGACGTGGTGCGGCAACTGATTGATGCTGAGTTGCTTGACCAGGTTCGCTTATTTATAACCCCCGATGTCCTTGGTGGCGGACGAGCACTGTTCGAACAGGAACTCGAAGGAGCCTTGGCCGCTTTTACGCTGGAGGAAACTCGACCCTTTAGAACCGGTTTGGTCGAGCGCGACTATCGCAAGCGTTCCTAACTCCAGCCAAAAACCTCAAGGCCTAACGGGCACACAAGCTCAGCCGAGCACAAAATAAAAAGGGCCCCGCCGAAGCGGAGCCCTTTTTTGTAGTTCTGGAGACTAGCGACCGGTCGAACCCTCGACGTAGTCCTGCTCGGTGTCTGCATTGCGCAACCACGAGAACAGCTGGCGCAGGTTGCGGCCTACCTTCTCGA
>CAIYOE010000080.1 GCA_903927775.1 uncultured Micrococcales bacterium
CAAGCTCCAGATCGCCGGACAACGCGGCAACGTGGCTCTGGCCGCGCTGCTTACCAAGAAGGTTACCTACGCCATCATCGGTGCCATGTTTGGTGCGCTGTTCCTCTCTAAGGGTCTGGCCATGGGCATCGCTGTGATTCTCACTTCAATGGTCGCCGGTTTCTTTGTGGCAGACCTTTTAGTTATCAGCGATGGGCAAAACCGCGAACAAGAGATGGACCTGGCCATGCCAGACGCGATCGACCTGCTGAATTTATGCGTTGAGTCCGGTCTTAGTTTCGAGGCTGGAATTGCCCGTGTTTCGGTGAGCCTTAACGGTCCGGTTGCCGAGGAATTCGGTGCGCTGCTGAGCGAAATGCAACTCGGCAAGAGTCGCGTGGAGGCAATGAACGAGCTGGCCGATCGCACTCGCAGCAAAGGCATGCAGCAGTTCCTGAGCGCCCTGCTTCAGGTTGATCGTCTGGGTGTTCCGATTAGTGGAGTTCTGGCGGAACAGGCCTCGGAGATGCGCGCCAAGCGCAAGGACAAGGCCCGCGAGCAGGGTCAAAAGGTCACCATCAAGATTCTGATGCCGCTAATGCTTTGCTTCTTGCCAGCTATGTTTGTGGTTGTACTCGGGCCGGCGATTTACCAACTGATCCAGACCATGGCCTTGCTTTAGGTCCAGCCGGCACTGGGCCCAGCCGGCACTAGGTCCTAACTCAGGAACCCAAAGCGAGCTAGTCGTTCTCGGAGTCTTCTTCGCCGATGTCTTCGTTCCACAGGTGTGGATTAGCCTCAATAAACTCGCGCATGAGCTCGACTAGACCCGGGTTGTTCAGCACGTGAACCTCGGTTCCGTGCTCCTTGACCCAGTCCTGGCCGCCCATAAAGTTGATGTCGTCGCCAACGATTAGGCGACCAATTCCGAACTGGCGGATTAGCCCGCTGCAATACCAGCAAGGTGACAGGCTGGTGGCCAGGGTGACCTTGCGGTAGCTCTTTTGGCGGCCGGCGTTTCTGAACGCACTGGTCTCGCCGTGCATCGAGGCATCGCCTTCCTGCACTCTCAGATTGTGACCACTGCCTAGCAGTCGTCCGTTTTCATCGAACAATGCGGCACCAATCGGAATGCCGCCGTCTGCAAGTCCAAGGTGCGCCTCGGCTATGGCAACCTGTAGTTTCTCTTCGTCTGTAGCGAAGATCTGTCCTACTTTGAATTCCATAGCCGAGGCTCCTTAGTTATTGGTTGTTACTTGGATGACTTAAGCGCCTTGCGCAGTACCCAGTAGAGTACTGCCGCGATGACGAAGCCAACAATTGCGGTTGCGTCTCCACCGATTACAACCTTGACGCCTTCTGCTGGGCTGAACCAGTTGTCGGCGAATACGCCAGCGACTGCGCCTGGAGCTACATAGGTTGGGTACTGGTTAGAGAAGAAGTAGATCGAGGTAACGGTAGCTACCAAGAACGAAATCGGTCCGGCCAAGTTTTCCTTGATGGTCAGAGCGACGTCGGTAAAGTCGGCGCCCTTTCGCATAATGCGGTCGACCAAGATGATCGCGATCCATGGAGCAACCCAGTAGGAGACAACAAGAAGGAAGCCCTCTAGGTGGCTACCAAGGTTCTTAGGGTCGATAACTGCCGCGTAGTAAGCGGTAAAGCCACCCAGTAGACCAGCAAGTACCACCATGATTGCGCGACGAGTCTTGAAGCCAAGCTTGAAGCCCATTGCAAGGAACGACATAGCGCCCGAGTAAACGTTTAGAACGTTAGCCGAGATCGAACCAACTGCGATTGCAAGCAGGGTTAGCGATGCAAGCACCGATGGAAGTAGGCCGGTGAAACCCGAAGTTGGGTTGTCCTGCACACCTAGAACGGCGAATGCAACGGCACCCACGATCATCAGCACGCTGGTGCTGAAGAAGTTACCAAGGCCTGCTGCCAGACCAAGCTGACGTTTGTTGACCGAAGCCGGTAGGTAACGGGTGTAGTCGCTTGCGAATGGAGTCCAACCAGCGGTGTAACCGTAAGCGGCACCTGCAGCAAGAGTGAATCCACCCAGGTTGAATGCGCTCATGTGAGGGTCAACACTGTAGTTGCCCTTGGTTAGAACGATGAAGGTCACGATGATCCAGACGATAGCTAGACCGTAGGAGGTGTAGCGCTCCCAAACCTGGATGAGGTTGTGGCCAACAAATGCGATCAGGATCTGAGCGACGATCACAAGGCCCAACGATGCGGCGACCGGAAGCTTGGTCAGGGCAGCTAGTGCAAGAGCACCGGAAACCGAGTTGACCGCGAACCAACCGATACCAGCGACAACAGTCGATAGACCTGCAGGAAGAAGGTTTCCCCACTTACCGAAAGCGGTGCGGCTCAGAACCATCTGAGGCAAACCGCCCTGTGGACCCCAGGTGCTGAAGATACCGTGGGTGATTGCGGCAAGTGCGTTACCTACTACAACGGCAAGGATTGCCTGCCATACGTTTAGTCCAAAGAATAGAACGCCAAGTGCGCCAACGTAAACGGTGGCGAACTCTAGGTTTGGGGACGACCAGACGGTGAACAGGTGCCACGCCTTGCCGTGACGCTCAGCAGCCGGAATCGGCTGGACGTCGTTGATCTCGATTGCGGTTGCCGAAGCAGAGCCAGTTGTGTTTTGTGCCATGCAAAAACCCTATTGGCAAAACTCCCCTGATTTGGCGTAATTCGCGGGTTTTAACCTGCCCGAAATCGAATTCTGATTACGTTTTCGTTAACCTGAAACACGCTTGCAGTTAATCTGGCAAATTGATGCCCAAAATTGCAGTTTTTACGGTTTAGGGTTGGCTAGATGCCACTGTTTTCCAGTCCACCCGCTCAGCCACTCGACACCCCGCTTGTGGCCCTGCGCCAACTGACGTCGGTTTGGCTCGACGAACTCGAAGCCATGGTGAATAACCCGGAAACTGGCAGGCTAACGGGAACTAAAAAACGTTTTAGTCGAGGCGAGCTAGAAGATTGGGTTGCCTCTAGGCCAAAGCAAACTGATCGCTGCGACTGGGCCATTTTGGATGTTGCCACAGGGGACTTCGCAGGCGAGATAGTGCTGAACGAACTGGACCTCGAAAAGAACTCGATGAACTTGAGAATTTGTTTGGCCTCACCCGAATGGTTCAACCGTGGAATCGGCTCCGCCGCCATCGATGCAGTTATGGTTTTTGCCTTCGACGAACTGGAGCTAAGCAAGCTGACCCTGA
>CAIYOE010000081.1 GCA_903927775.1 uncultured Micrococcales bacterium
GACCTATACGCTGGGATGTCCAGTCTCGACTACCACCCGCGTAAGAATAATTGCGACTGGCACCGCCGCAGCTCCTGGAATTTTGGGAGCAACTGCAAATAATCAAAAATACGTCGAAGCGGTTTATTCCTACGGAGCATCGGGCTCGGGAGGCAGCAGCCCAGGCCTGGCAATGTACTCTTACTCGGCCGGGCAATTAGATACCTATCAGATTCTTTCTCCTGGCGGCCAAGGCGGGCACGTGGGTATTCGCACCGGAAACTTTGCCTGCACAGGCCCGACAATCGTAGACGGCAATGTTCAGGTGGCTGCCGGCTCGGCCGCTCTGACCAACGACTGTTCTGTCAGGTATTCCCTGACCGCAACAGGCACCATTGCTCTGACCAGTCGTTCCGCTATTTGGGGTGATGCCACCTCGAGCGGCGGAGGAGTCAGCGTTGGCAACAGCACCTCTTGGGTGGGTGGCAACATCTATGCCAATGGATCAGTGACCACAAACGGCGGCGTCTCGGGGTCAATTGAGGCGGTTGGGGCAGTGACTCTGGTTCAGGGGTCAAACGTGTCAGGCAGTATTCGAGCTGGTTCCACAGTTGCGATCCAGGCGTATCTAGGCGGCGATGTCACTACTCCAGGTAACCTGAGCATGGTTTCACCGGGGCGGGTGGTTGGAAATATTCGAATTGGTGGAACGCTCTCTTACAACGGCTTGACTAACGCGGCAGCAGCCACAGCGCTAAAGGCTGCAAACATGGTTGGCGGCACCATTCTTTATGGTCAATCAGGAATTTCGACTCCAACCCCAAAACCCTCGCCAGTCGTAGCCGACTGGGTAGACGTGCGTTACACCTATTCCGACTGGCAGGCGAACGGTTTTCAGTCTGAAATCACCTGGCCTTCGGCTCTAGGCTGCCGGCTCGGTGATTACAGCAGCACTAATCCGTCGGGGGTGCTTTACCCGTTCTACCAACAGCTCAAGAACCTGAGCCAACCCACCGTAGTTGACGCGCGAGGTTGTTCATCGGTGGCTGGGCGAATCACTCTGGCTTTGCATACCGACGTAGCATTCATCGCAGATGATTTCAATCTTGACCAGCTCTTGATTTCATCTGCGGACGCAAACACTCACCGAATTTGGTTCATTAGCCCAGATGCTCAGCCGACTCAAGCTGGACCACAATGTTCGAAAAAAGGTGGCGACTTCGCCATAAATACCACCTCCACGATTAGCGATGGGGTGGTTGCAATGGCCTATGCGCCCTGCTCGATCGCGATAAACAACGGAACCATCTGGCGTGGGCAGCTTTACTCGGGAGATATGAACGGTGGCGGTGGTGTGCGACAACTTTATTACCTTCCGATAGGCATTCCTGGAAGCCTTATCGGTGGCGGAACGGCTCCGCCTAGTGGGTACCAAGTGGGGGCGTTGATTTCCCTGCGAAACAGATCGGATAACGGGCAGTGATGACTGTCTTGGGGCATTGGCGTAGGCTTGCGAGCGGGAGGCAATAATGGCTAAGCGCATTGTTGGTATCAACATTGGTTTTTCTACGGTGCGAGCGGCGCAGATTCGCTTGGTTTCTGGGCATCACCCTGTGGTTGAAAAAGTTTACGAAACTCCCATCCCGAAGGGAATGGTCGAGTTTGGTGACATTAAGGACAAGTCCGGATTCACCGAGCTCCTAAAGCGATTCTGGTCAGAAGCCAAGTTCGACACCAAGCGCGTGGTGATGGCCGCCGGCAGCCTACATGTTTTCGCCCGAGAACTTACGGTGCCAAAAATGAGTATGCTGCGAATTCGAGAGTCACTTCCCTTTTTAATGCAGGGTGTGCTTCCTGTTCCAGCCGAAGACCTGTACATCGATTTCTATCCATCTCAGGAGCTAGCCGACGAAACCGGGCCAACCGTGAGAGGTCTGGCGGTTGCCGCAGAAAAGTCTCACGTTGACACTTTGGTGGAGTGCATCACGGCCGCCAAACTTCGTTCTGTGGGTGTCGACTTTATTCCATTTGCACTAACCCGAGCACGGTTCAACACCGAAAATTCAATTGGCACTGTGGTTCTAGTAGACGTGGGCGCCGGGGCGACAAACATAATTATCGCCAGTGACATTGTTCCTTTGTTTGTTCGAATCATCACAAGTGGCGGCCAGGATATCGACAGAGCTCTGTGTTTGGAGCTCAACCTGACCGCCGAACAAGCAGCGGAGACAAAACTTAGAATCACCAGTGAACCCACCGATCCAACTGATAAAGCTGCCTGGGATGTGATTCAGAAGGCAATGCAGGACTTTGTTAGCGGTGTCAAAAACACCATTGATTACTTTGAACAGGCTCATCCTGAGACAGCCGGAAAAGTTACTCAGGTTCTCTTGACCGGAGGCGGTTCACGATTGGCTGGAATCGGTCCCGCATTAGAAAAAGTGGTTCGTATTCCTGTGAAGCTAGACGGCGGATTAACGGGTGTGGACCTTATTTCAGGTTTGGAAATACCCGAGGAAAAAATGAGCCAGCTAGCTATTGCAATCGGTCTTGCCATGGGGGTGACCGAGTAATGGCTTCAAAGAACAATGTGCAGCCAAAAGTTGGGCAAATCCCCAAGGCCGATTTTCTTCCTCCTCGGGTTCGACAGTTGCACGAAGCCCGTTGGAACCGCCACAAACTCGCGGTAGCCACAGTACTGGTGTCTGCGATTTGTGCGGTTGGTTATGCGGTGTCTTACAACGCCTTCCAAGGTAGCCAAGCAAATCTTTTGGCTGCGCAGGCACAGACCCAGAGTATTTTGAGCGGCCAGTCACGATTTGCGGACATCGTTGCCTTGCTAAATCAATCAAACCGACTCGACGCAGCCCTGACTGTGGTTCAAGAAAAAGACGTTGCGTGGAAAACCCTGATCGGTTTGATGCAAGAATCTCTGCCGCAGGGCGGAAGAATTGCGAACCTTTCTTTGAATGGGCTTTCCTCGATGGAGTCCACCACAAGTGTTGAGGCTCTGACCGGTAAGTCGGTGGCGGTCACGGTAAATGTGACTTTGGAAAGCCCAACGTATCAGGGCGTTGAATACTTCTTGCTGGATTCCAGGCAGTGGCCGGGGTACGTAAACGCTACTTTAGGGTCTATCACCGACAAGGGAACATCCTTCGTGGGCGAGTTGAATATTCTGCTTGACGCAAATGTGCTTTCTTCGCACTCCGGCGAACCAACTGGGCTTTTAGGAGTTGGCAAACAATGAATAACAAGAATCTGTGGACCATCGGTGGGGTGCTACTCATGGCCAGCATTGTTTTGACCACGGCTTTTGCGGGAATAGTTCCGACTTACACGGCAGCTCACAAAATAGATTCCGATGCGGCACGGGTAACGCTACAAAATCAAGCTCTTCAGTCAGTTCTAAACAAACTCAAGTCCGAATCCGCAAATAAAGAGTCCTTGGCTATTTCTTTAAGTCAGAAGGAAAACCTGTTACCGACGGATCTAAATGCCGTTGAGTTTATGGATCTGGCAAAATCATTAGCCGACAACTCTGGGGTTAAGCTGCTGCAACTCAGCATTGCTCCACCTCAAAGGTTTATTGGGGCAGCACAAGTCGTTCGATCCGCTTCGGTGACCAGGGCCCTTACCGCGGTCGCTCCCGGGTCCCTTTATGTATCAGATGTGGTTTTCTCGGTGAGTGGGTCTTTGCAGCAGGTTGCAGATTTTGCCCAGGCGATCAGAACTTCGAATCGTTACACACTTATTTTCAAGGTGAATATGCCTGATCAAGCAAGTAGTCCGGGATCTGCCTCGGTTGTGGATTTGTCGGCTCAGATTTTTATGTTGAAATCTAAGTAAGCAGCCAGGCGAGTTTGGTAATAAAGTTCAAGTAGGGTCAAATCGACCAGCAAAAGAGGGAATCATGGCTCAAAAAGAACAGCAGTCACAAAAAAATGTAAAAAAGGCTCCTGCCAAAAATCTTAAAGAGAAGCGGGCCGAGAAGCAGACCAAAGCAGATTCTAAAAAGAAGTACGACTAAGCAACTTTTAGTTTGATGGGCATCTCGTTCGCGGGGTGCCCATAAAACTCTTTGTAGGACTAATTGACCAGATCCGCCGTAACTATGAACGCTCTTGTGGTGGTCCCGATGTTGTTAAACGGGTAACAGGTAGTGAGGGTCAGAACCCCGTGATCTTTATGAACAATTACCGTCTTGTCGGTTCGCATCACAATACGAAAAGACCTGATTACATACGTAAATGTGCCGGCGCTGGACTCAATAAATACAGATTGGCCGCGTTTCAGCTCTCCCAGGCGATTAAAAACTGTCGTGCGGTGCCCCGATAAAACCGTGTTGTCATTTTGCCCTGGTAGCACGCTGCCAATAAAGTGGCCAACTCCTTTTGCCAGTTGGGTTGACGTAGTTCCCTGGTAAATCGGCCAACTCAAACCCAAGGTCGGCAAAGTAATCGTGCCGATTCGCGCACCTAGGTGGGGAACCTTAGCGTAGGTTGCATAAGAGAATGTTGACATTGGGGTTGGGCTAGGGGATTTGCCCCAGTTTGTCGAAGTTGGGGTCGGCAGCGGCAACGCCACTTTCGGCGAAACAGCCTGAACCTGCCTTGGCATGGACTCGCGAACGCCAAAGTATGCGTAGACGCCTACCAGTGCGCCGGCAATCACCAGAGTTATACCCAGGAATCTGGCGACCAGTCGTGAGCGCAAGAATGCCGGCCCCATCTTTCGATGGGCGCCGACATTGCTTGATTGATTCGTTTTAGTTGCGTTTCCGGCTGAAGAACACCACTGCGCCGCCGGCAATCAAAATCGCCAGTCCGATCAACAGAATGTTTAGCCAAGGTGTCTCGGTGTTTGGCAATTCACCGCCGGTAGTGGTGCTTGGAGATGGGATCACCGATGGGGTTTCGGTCGGTGTTGCCGTCTCGGTTGGTGTGGCAGTTGGGGTAGCGGTCTCGGTTGGTGTGGCAGTTGGTGTTGCCGTCTCGGTTGGTGTGGCAGTTGGGGTCACCGATGGGGTTTCGGTCGGAGTTGCCGAAGCAGTCGCTGTCTCGGTTGGTGTTGCAGAAGCGGTTGCCGTTTCCGTTGGAGTTGGAGTCACCGCAGCTGCACACACGTCGTTGGTAATGGTGTTGCTGTCTAAGGTTACGGCGCCGTTACGTGCCAGGAGCTGACCCTTGAACGAGGCGCTGGTGTTCGCTGTAATGCTGGTTAGCGCCATAACGTGCCCGGTGAAGTCACTGGAGGTTCCAAAGGTGGCCGAGGACCCAACCTGCCAGAACACATGGCAAGCCTGTGCGCCGTTAATTAGGTTGACCACGCTACCGCTCGCGGTAGTCAGGGATGATCCGGCTTGGAAAACGAAAACCGCATCAGGATTGTTCTGACCATCCAGGGTTAGAGTCCCAGTAAGTCCCAGGCTGGAAGCCGAGGTGTAAACACCAGAAACTAAGGTTTGGCCACCCAAGTCGGCCGCTACGTTTGAGGTAGAGGCGCGGCCAGCGGCGTCGGTGTAGGCAGCGGCTAGGTCGGCCTTTGCCTGTGACACGGTTGCGTTGGCGGCGGTGTACTTGGTACCAAGGGTGTTGACCGTGGTGTCTCCGGTAAAGGCGGGTGTTGGGTCGCTTCCAAAATCAGAGCCTGCGGTGCCGCTCGCGGTAGTGGTCCCCGTATTCGTGATACCGGAGCCGGCTAAAACGGCAAAGTTAGAAGCAGAACCTAGATTCACCTGAGGCTGTGCCGCGTTAGAGATGGAAGGAATGATCAGCGCCAGGGCAGCTATTATTACGACCGCACCCGTGGCTATTGGAACGTAGACCTTAGGTTGCTTGAAATTGATTTTTGAAGCGCTAGTTGCCATTTGTGGCCCCCTCTTTTCCAGATGCGAAAGATGTCATCTAATTGCAGGCTACTCCTATACGCATGCCAGCAGAGGTTTTTGGAAAAAAGTAATAGTGAACTTATGGGGCCGGTGACAAGACCCAAAGTACCTCGACCTGCTGGTCGGTTGGGTTTAGCCAAGTGTGTGGGTCTCTGCCCCTGAATGTCATTGCGTCGCCGGCGCTCAAAAGCTGCCGCTCCGGCCCCAAAACAATTTCAAGTTGACCTCGCAGCACGTAGACAAACTCCACCTCGCAATTCAAAGAGTAAAGCTCTGCGCCAGCGGAGCCACCGGCTTCAATCACCGAATGCAGGACCTCGATGCTGGTTTGGTTGCCGCTCGACAGCAGATATTCCTTGGCGTCGCTGCCCCCAAAGTTGATCTGGGCGCCGTCTCCGGCACGAACTATCGCGCTCTCTGGTGCATCGAATAAGTCGCCAACTTTGAGCCCCAGTGCTTCGCACACCGCTACCAAAGAAGCCACCGATGGCGAAACCTGGTCGCGCTCAAGTTTGCTCACGAACCCTTCGGTTAGGCCAGCAGCGGCTGCCACCTGACCCAGCGTGAGGCCGCGGGCCAAGCGGGTGGCTCGAATGCGTCCACCGATTGGGATTTCAGCCTTGGGCGCTGGCGACCCGGCTGCTTTCTTGGCGATTGCCATCAGGCGCTCGCTTGCATGGCAACGGCACGGACTGGTGCGCCATCGATGCCAATAAATTTAATTGGAAGTAGCGAAATAACCGGCTGGTCAAAATCGATTGCTTCCAAGTTGGTGAGGTTCTCGCAGATCACACCGCCGGCTTTTGCAATCAGGTGGTGAACGGGAAAGCCCACACCGGGGTGTGTGTCGTCGGGGGTTTCATCGATGTTGATCGCGTCTAGTCCAAAGGTCAATACACCGCGCTCCAAAAGCAAGCTCACCAGCTCGGCGTTCAAATAGGGGTTGTTGAAGTACTCGTCGGTGCCGTAATAGCGACTCCAGCCAGTCTTGAAAAGAACAATGTCGCGGGCGTTCACCGCGTCAAGCTGCCGCCCCAATAGCTCGATAGTGATTTCCTGTCGAGCAACCAGCGGTCCGCAATCCAAAACC
>CAIYOE010000082.1 GCA_903927775.1 uncultured Micrococcales bacterium
TCGACCCTTGGTGCCCAAAATCGAGGCACTGACCGGCCCGGGGCTGTCGATTCCACTGGTTAGAACCGCCTGCGTGTTTCCCTGGTAGTCGAACAGCATGGCGGTGTGTAGGTCTAGGCCATCGCTGTTTAGTTTTGCCTTGGCCGAAATGGTCTGCGGCGCTCCAAAGATCCGGTGGGCAAATGAAATTGGGTATACGCCCAGGTCGATAATCGAACCGCCGCCGAGTTCCGGGTCGTAAAGTCTTGGCGCAATGTGGGTGGGCAAATACTGGGTGTGATCGGCAATCACCTGAGTGATTTCACCGATGGTGCCAGCCGCCAAAATTTCAAAAAGGCGAACGTGGTTCGGCAAAAAGCGGGTCCACATTGCCTCCATAACGAACACCTCTTTGGCGCGGGCTGCGGCTACAACCTGGGCCGCCTGATTGGCGTTTAGAGTGAACGGCTTTTCCATGAGCAGGTTCTTGCCCGCGGCGATAACGGCGAGCGCCGTATCCAGGTGCGCGTTTTGAGTGTTGGAAACATAAACCACATCGATGGCGGGGTCTGCCAGCAGCTCGGCATAGGAACCGTAGGCATCCGGGATGTTGAACTTTGCGGCAAAGGCCTGAGCGCGATCTAGACTGCGGCTGGCAACCGCACCGATTCGCAGTCCGGCTAGTTGCATGTCGGCCACCTGAGCCTCGGCGATTCCGCCAGGCGCGATTACACCCCAGTTGTACATTCCAGTCATGGCCCGATTACTCCTTTGTAAACTTAGGTACATGAAGCGTTTTGTTTACTCGGCCCTCATTGCTGGCCTAGCCGCTACCGTCCTTAGCCTATCCCCTGCTGCAGCTTGGGCTCACGACGAACCGACCGGTTTCTCGCCGGCTTCGGGTTCCACGGTTTCCGCAGGAATCATCGATGTTGGTGTCTCGTTTGGCGAGGACATTTTGCAGGTAGCTGATAACGCCGGTATCGCCATTCAAGTTGATGGCCCTGCGGGAACCGATAGCGCGACTCTGCCGGTGAGCTGTGTCTCGGTAAATGGCGGCAACATGCAGGCCCGGGTCGAAGTTGTTGCAGCCGGAACCTATACCGTTACCTGGCGTTCGGTAAGCAGCGATGGCCACGCCAATAGTGGAACCTTTGATTTCAATGTGACAAACGACAACGGTTATACCAGCACGAACGGAATCGTTGATTGTTCAATGGCCCGGGTTGCAACCCCGTTGATCGCTCCCAACCCCATGGAGTCGGAAACCGCCGTGGCTATTTCGTCAAAGGCGACTACGCCAGACCCATTCCTGCAGAACCTGCCGTTTCTTATCTTTGGCATTCTGCTGATCATCGCCGGCTCGGCCGCTGGACCGCTGGTGGCCCGTGCCCGCGAAAAGCGCGCGCGAGACAAGGCACTGGTCAAAGAGGTTCGCGAGGAAATGGAACGCGAAGGCCTATAAACCTCTCGGTTTGGCTAGCCCCCTGTTGGCAAGCCCACCCTTGGCAAGCCTGCGTTTGGGAAACCAACCCACTAGTTCTGCGGACCTACCAGTAGGTCTACGTTTCCAAGAATCGCGTCGAATTCTGCTTCGGTCATAAGCCCGAGTTTGAGCACTTCGGTTCGCACGTTGGTGTTGTCCAGTGCAGCACGCTGCGCCACCAGAGTGGCGTTCTCGTAGCCGATAGTAGGCGAAAGCGCAGTTACCAGCCCAATCGACCACTCCACATCGCTGTGCATCTTTTCGGCGTTAGCAGTGATGCCGCTGATGCAGCGGTCGGCAAGCGTGTAGCAACCGGCTGCCAACTGAGTGATGCTCATCATCAATGCACGGGCGATGATTGGTTCGAACGCGTTCAATTGCAGCTGACCACCCTCGGCCGCCATGGTCACTGTCATATCGTTTCCGATTACCGCGAACGCAATCTGGTTCACAACCTCAGGAATCACCGGATTTACTTTGCCAGGCATGATCGAGGATCCGGCTTGCATCGGTGGCAGGTTCAACTCTCCAAAGCCAGCACGTGGTCCGCTAGAAAGCAGCCGCAGGTCGTTCGAGGTCTTGCTTAGCTTGACTGCAACACGTTTGAGCACACCGCTGACCATCACAAACACGCCGGCATCCTGAGTTGCCTCAACCATGTCCTCAGCAACAACCAGCGGAATACCACTTAGCCGGCTCAGTTCCTGGCAGGCAAGTTCGGCGTAACCTTTTGGCGCATTCAA
>CAIYOE010000083.1 GCA_903927775.1 uncultured Micrococcales bacterium
AGTGGGGGAACCAGAACTAACGACATTCGTTCCGGAATCGCAAAAGAAATTTGCTTAGGGATCATTTCGCCCATCAACACGTGCAGCGATGAGACCAGTACAAGCGCAACCACGAACGTTACCGCGTTGGCCGTGTTGTCACCAAGCTTTAGCGCCGCGAGCGACGGGTGAATCAAGTCATGGATGGACGGCTCGGCAATAAGAAGGATTGCCAGAGAACAAACCGTGACGCCAATTTGAGACGTTGCCAGCAATATGCTGACGCGCTCCATAGCGCGAATGGTGATTTTGGCTGGTCCGCTTCCCGCCTCGGCTAGTGGTTCAATCTGTGCTCGTCTGGCTGAAATCAGCGCGAACTCGGCCGCAACAAAGAATGCGTTAGCCAGAAGGAGAAGAGCGAACCAGAGAAGCCCCATCCAGGCACCTGTTAGGTCACTATGCATTTGGCTCCTCCTTGATAACCGGAGAATCGGGAACGAAGCGCACGCGGTCCACTCGGCGGCCATCCATGCGCTCGACTCGTAGCGAACCACTATCGATCTGAACCGTGTCGGCCACCTGAGGGATTTTGCCGAGTGCACTCATGAGGAAACCGCCGACGGTCTCATAGGCACCATCGTCTGGAATGCGAATGGCTAGCTCTTTGAGTTCGTCGGGTCGCATCAGCCCGGGGAACAACACGCTGCCACCGCCGCCGCGGCGAACGCCAACGCGAGTGCGGTCGTGTTCATCCGCCAGCTCGCCGACCAGTTCTTCAACGAGGTCCTCCAAGGTAGCCAAGCCCGCTGTGCCGCCATACTCGTCTACCACAATCGCCAACTGCATACCCTTGGATCTAAGTAGGCCTACTAGCGTTTCCAGCGCCATGGTTTCCGGAACTCGCTCGGCCTCCACGGTGAGCGCACTTACCGGTACCGTGTTGCGCTGGCTGCGCGGGACAGAAGCGGCTTGCTTAACGTGGACCACGCCGACAACGTCATCCGTACTGCCATCGATAACAGGGAACCTACTGTGACCAGTTTGGTTGCAGAGCTCGATAATGGCACTGACGGGCGCGTCTCGGTCCACCACGTGCATCCGTGGACGTGGCGTCATGATGTCAGCCGCCACCAACTGTGTCAGGTTCAACGTCTTGGTAATCAGAGTGGCCGTCTGTTGGTCTAGGGCACCCAGAATCGCCGAACGGCGAACCAGACTTGCAAGCTCCTCTGCGGTTCGGCTGCTATTCAGTTCCTCACGAGGTTCGATGCCAAAACTGCGCACTACGGCGCCACCAACGATGTTCAAACCCTTGATCATCCAGCCAAAAATGAACGTGAAGACCATCTGGTAGATGATCACAAAACGGTTTACCGCGATCGGGCTGGTTAGGGCCAGCTTTTTAGGAATCAGCTCGCCCAGCAGGGTAGAAACCAGGGTAGCAATGACCATGGTCAGAATCGTGGCAGTGCTGGAAGCCGACTGCGGTGAGAGACCCCAGCTCACGAGCCCCGGGCTCAACAGATTATCCAGCGCGGGCTCGGCCAAAAAACCCGTCAACATGGTGGTCAGAGTGATTCCAAGTTGTGCGCCAGCCAGGTGCTTACGGGTTTCCTTCAGGGCGCGGATGCTGTTACTAAGGCCGCGCTCACCTCGATCACGACGAGATTCAAGATCGTTTCGCTCAAGGTTGACCAGGCTGAACTCGCTGGCCACAAAGAACCCTGTGCCAACGGTAAGCAAGATACCGACCGCAAGAAGAATCCAGTTGTTCATCGGGTAATCCCGCCCAACCGGTGCAATACAAAACTATGGTCATCCATGAGTATTTCCAGCATACCCAGACCAAGACCCGAAAGAACCCTGACAGATTGCTTTTAACCCGCTGAAGTGTTCCTTGGTGCGGGTAGGCTTGAAAGGCACTTGAATGGACAATGCGGAACTTAAGAGGTGGACTCTTGTCGATCGAAAATGGTCACGGCGACAATGAATTCGGAGCCAACGAATGGCTCGTCGAAGAAATGTACGAGCAGTACAAACTCAATCCAGATTCAGTAGATAAAACCTGGTGGCCGGTACTCGAGAAATACCACTCCTCGCTGGGACACCCTAATCCTGTCTCTGTAACACCCACTCTTGATTCCACGTCGGCAACCTCCGTGGTTGAGGCACAGGTCCCGACCGCTTTGCACGCACAAGACACCGCCTATGCACAGGGCACTCCCCTTGCGCCGGCTCACGTAGAGACCAACACCCAGGCGATTCAGACCGTGAACAATGGTGGTCCAGTTGCCCCGCTGGTTGCTAAGACCACTCGTGTAGAGGCCAAGCCGCAGCCGATTCCGGCTCAGGCACCTGTGACCTCAAACATCAGCGTTATCGATGGCGAAGCCGCCGCCGAGGACCAGGATCAGGTCACAATCCTCAAGGGAATGCCAAAAGCCTTGGCCGCCAACATGGATGCCTCCATCGCAATGCCTACCGCGACCTCGGTGCGCACCATCCCTGCCAAGCTTCTGATCGACAACCGAATCGTAATCAACAGCCACCTTGGGCGCACCCGCGGTGGCAAGGTTTCGTTCACTCATGTCATCGGCTACGCCCTGATTCGTGCGCTCAAGGAATTCCCAAGCCAAAACGTCTACTACGACGTCATCGATGGAAAACCCGCAGTTGTAGCGCCGGCCAACATCAACCTGGGCTTAGCGATTGATATTCCTAAGCCAGACGGCACTCGCGCGCTTTTGGTTCCAAACATCAAGCGAGCCCAGCGTCTGAATTTTGCCGAATACCTTTCGGCTTACGAGGACATGGTTAAGCGCGCCCGCGACAACAAGTTGACCGCCAACGACTTTGCCGGAACCACCATCAGCCTGACCAACCCGGGTGGAATCGGTACCGTTCACTCTGTACCTCGCCTCATGGCTGGCGCCGGTTCGATCATCGGTGCCGGAGCACTGGAATACCCTGCCGAGTTTGCCGGCATGAGCGAGTCTCAGTTGGCCCGCATGGGCGTCAGCAAGACAATCACCCTTACCAGCACCTACGACCACCGCGTGATTCAAGGTGCGGGTAGCGGCGAGTTCCTCAAGAAGGTGCACGAGCTCATGTTGGGCGAGCGTGGCTTCTACGACGAAATCTTCAACGACCTCCGTATTCCGTACGAGCCGGTTCGTTGGGTTTCAGACTTCGAGACCGACGAAAACGACGACCGCAGCAAGGCATCGCGTATCCAGGAACTGATTAACGCCTACCGTGTCCGCGGACACCTCATGGCCGACATCGACCCACTCGAGTACCGCATGCGCACTCACCCGGACCTAGACATCCGCAACCACGGACTTAGCCTGTGGGACCTCGATCGCACCTTTAAGACTGGCGGCTTTGGCGGCAAGTCAAAGATGCAGTTCCGCGACATCTACAAGATTCTGCGCGACAGCTACTGCCGCACCGCAGGTTTCGAATACATGCACATCCAAAACCCGGAGCAACGCGCCTGGCTTCAGGATCGCCTGGAGCGCCCTTACACCAAGCCAAACCACGATGAGCAGATGCGCATTCTGGGCAAGCTGAACGAGGCCGAAGCATTCGAGACCTTCCTGCAGACCAAGTTCGTAGGCCAGAAGCGATTCAGTCTCGAGGGCGGCGAAAGCACTATTGCTTCGCTAGACGAAATCCTGCAGCAAGCAGCCGACGCCGGACTAACCGAGGTCGCCATTGGTATGGCACACCGCGGTCGTTTGAACGTTTTGACCAATATCGCTGGCAAGACCTACGGACAGGTTTTCCGCGAGTTCGAGGGCAACTTCGACACCAAGACCGTTCAGGGCTCTGGAGACGTCAAGTACCACCTTGGAACCGAGGGTGTAATCACCAGCGCCAAGGGTAACCAGGTAAACGTTTCGCTAGCCGCCAACCCAAGCCACCTAGAGGCCGTGAACCCTGTGCTCGAGGGCATTGTTCGCGCCAAGCTAGATGCGCTAGGAAAGAACGCCTACAACGGCGACTTCCCGGTTGTTCCAGTCCTAATCCACGGCGATGCAGCATTCGCAGGCCAGGGTGTTGTTCCAGAGACTCTGAACATGTGGAACCTTCGTGGTTACCGCACCGGTGGAACCATCCACTTGGTAATCAACAACCAGGTCGGCTTCACCACCCCACCAACCGAGAGCCGCTCCACCGTTTACAGCACCGACATTGCCAAGGGTATCCAGGCGCCGATTTTCCACGTAAACGGAGACGACCCAGAGGCAGTGGTTCGCGTTACCCAACTTGCTTTCGAGTTCCGTCAGGAATTCAAGAAAGACGTAGTTATCGACATCGTCTGTTACCGCCGTCGCGGTCACAACGAGGGCGATGACCCATCGATGACCAACCCACTCATGTACAACCTGATCGAGCACAAGCGCTCGGTTCGCACTCTGTACCTTGAGTCGCTGGTTGGCCGTGGCGACATCACTCGCGAAGAGTTCGACGCCGCCAACGCCGCTTTCCAAACCAAGTTGGAGCAGGCATTCACCGATGTCCACGAGGCGATGAGCGCACCGGCTTCGATCCAGGGCCGCCCGGTCGGTATCGGTACCACCGCTAGCGACCACCCTGTGATCACTCGCCCAACCCCGATCAGCCCGCAAATCGTTCAGTTGATTGGCGACGCCCACAACAACGTGCCTCCCGGCTTCAACGTTCACCCAAAGCTTCAGCAACTACTTGCCAAGCGCGTCGAAATGTCGCGCGAAGGCGGAATCGACTGGGGCTTCGGAGAGCTTTTGGCTCTTGGTTCGCTATTGATCGATGGCGTACCGGTTCGCATGGCGGGCCAGGACAGTCGTCGCGGTACCTTCGTTCAGCGTCACGCAGTATTCCACGACCGCATCAATGGCCAGGAATGGATGCCGCTTCGCAACCTAGCCGAAGGCCAGGCCAAGTTCTGGATCTACGACTCGCTCCTCAGCGAGTACGCGGCCATGGGCTTTGAATACGGGTACTCGGTAGAGAACAAGAACGCCCTCGTGCTTTGGGAAGCCCAGTTCGGCGACTTCGCCAACGGTGCGCAGACCATCATCGATGAGTTCATCTCTAGCGCCGAGCAAAAGTGGGGCCAGACCAGCGGTCTAGTTCTGCTTCTGCCTCACGGCTA
>CAIYOE010000084.1 GCA_903927775.1 uncultured Micrococcales bacterium
CCGAGGCCAGGACGTCGATTTCCCAGCTGGCAGATTCGGTGGTGACCGACTGACCACAGAGCGCGGCGAGCCCGGTTACCTTGGCAGGGTTTCCAGCCGGAACAATCAGACTGGCACCGCCTTGGAAGTAGTCCACGAAATCCAATACCTTCTGGCGATCCACGGTGTCGCTCATGGATGACATAACTACGTCGTGGTTACCCGACTGCAAAGATGCAATCACGGTGTCGAAGGCCTGCGTGTGGAAAGTGAACTTGGTTCCCAGCTTTTCACCGATGGCGTTGGCCAGGTCTACTTCGAAGCCGGCAGGGTTGCCCTTGGAATCGAAAAGCTCCATAGGAGCGTATGGGATTTCGGATCCAACGTTTACACCTTTGGTCTTGTACTCCGATGGCAAAAGCGCTGCGGCAGCGGCATCGGTTCCGGCCGCTACGGTTTCGCTAGGAGTCTGTGCCGGAGTTGCAGAGCAACCCGATAGCAGCAGACCGGCTGCCAGAACTGGAATAAAAACTTTTGCAGAGAAAAAAGACATGCGGGACCTTATTGAGAGGGTGGTGGGATTTGCGACTAGAAAAAGGTAACCGTTCAACTGCCAGATAAATGCCAGATTACAAATTTTTACTTAGACAGGGAACAATTCACCTCGGAGAGCGTGTTCAGTACGTGGGGACACGACCCTAAATCTTTGCTTTGAAAGGGCCCAACCATGGCTGAACTGCTCTATCGTCTTGGCAAATTTTCTGCCAGACGCGCGTGGATTGTTATCACCGCTTGGGTGTTGATTCTGGCCGGAACCGTAACCACCATGGTGTTGGCAAACGGAAAGCTTTCCAGCGCTACCACAATCGCGGGCACTCCATCGCAGCGCGTAATCGACGAACTGAAGGTCACCTTCCCCGCAGCCAACCGCGGTAACGGCCAGGTCGTCTTCCAAACCCTCAGTGGCAAGCCGTTCTCTGAGTCGGAAAAAGCGGCAATTGCTACCGCGCTAAACCAGGTTGCAAAGGGCGATGTAATCGACTCGGTAGTCAACCCGTTCAAGGTCGAAGTTGACCGCACTAAACAGCTAAAGAAACTGGCACATGGCGAACAGAAACTCATCGATGGCCAAAAGAAAATAGACGATGGTCAAAAGAAGTTCACCGCGGGTGTTGCCGAAATAGCCGTCAACGAGGCCAAGCTCAACAAGGCTGCGGCTCAGATTACCGCCGGACAGAAAAAAGTGGCTGCCCAACTTAAGCAGGTCGAGGCAGGAATCGCACAGCTGGCCGCTGCCAACGCCCCGGCTGCCGCTTTTGCTCAGCTGGATGCCGGACTTAAGCAACTTCTGGCAGCACAGGACACACTAGCCAAAAACGCGGCCAACGTTTCCGCAGGCCAAGCCAAGTTGGCTGCGGCAAAAGCAGACCTCCCGGCTTCGCAGAGCAAGCTAGCTAAGGGTCAAACCGATTTAGACAAGGCAAAGGCACAGTTGGCCGTTGGCAAGCGCCTAGCCCACAACGCCCGTAAATTTGGACTGGTTTCAAAAGACGGCGCCACCGCAATTGCATCGGTGCTTTTTAGCAAGCCCTTGAACGCCCTGGAAACCCCGCAGAAGCTTCAGGTGGTCAACTACTTTAACGCCCACCCAATCGCCGGGGTCGATGTCAACTTCTCACAGGCCTTGCTTCAAACCGGAGGCCCGACCCTTGGTCTGGGTGAGTCAGTTGGTCTTGGCATCGCGGCAATTGTTCTAGTGGTCATGCTTGGAACTTTTATCGGAGCAGGCTTGCCTGTGTTGAACGCCTTGATGGGTGTTGGCATCAGCGCCACCATCACCATGGCCATGTCTGCGGTTATCGACATCACTTCGAGCACTCCGGTACTTGGTGTAATGCTGGGGCTCGCTGTGGGTATCGACTACGCCCTGTTTATTTTGAACCGCCACCGTCGCCAGCTCAAGGCGGGCATGGAGGTGCGCGAGTCGATTGGCTTGGCCACCGGAACCTCAGGTAACGCCGTGGTTTTTGCTGGACTTACCGTGATAATCGCCCTGGTTGCGTTGAACCTATCGGGGATCGGATTCCTGGGCATCATGGGCGATGCCGGTGCACTGGCAGTTGCTACATCGGTGTTGCTAGCCATTACCTTCACCCCTGCAGTTATTTCACGGATGGGCACCAAGGTGCTGAGTAAAAAAGAGCGCAAGGCTCTGGCAAATCTTCACCCGGAAATCGACTCTCACGAGCTCTCTAAGAAGCAAGCTAGGAAAGCGATCGAACACGCCGAGAAGGCTCAGAAGAAGCAAATCAAAGAAGCCAAGAAAGCGCTCAAACGCCAGCAGTACTGGCCAGCCCGCCACCCTATTGCTTCGATTCTTGCCGTGACCGCCGTGCTTTTGACTTTGGGTATTCCTCTTGCATCCATGCGACTTGGACTCCCCGATGGCGCAACAGAACCTGTTGCCAGCAGCCAGTACAAGTCGTTCATGCAGACCACCAAGGCGTTTGGAGCGGGAGCAAACGGCGTGATTGTGGCTGTTGCAGACCTACCTCAGCGCACCACAGGTGATGCATTGAATCTAATCGAGGCCAACATCGGAGACGAGATTTCGGCCCTGGCATCTGTCAAGGCCGTGGTTCCATCGGCAGTTTCCTCGGATCACACCAAGGTGCTCTTTCAAGTACAACCGGTTGGTGGGCCAAACGATATCAGCACTACCAAACTGGTTAACAGCCTGCGCACTCTTAGCGACAAACTCGATTCCAAATACGGTGTGACTCTGGGCATCACTGGCATCACTGCAAGCAACATCGATGTGTCTAAGAAGCTAGCCGATGCCTTGCCGCTCTACCTGATGACCATCTTGATTCTCTCGATGATCTTGCTGATTCTGGTGTTCCGCTCGATTTTGGTACCTGTCGTTGCCAGCGCGGGATTCTTGCTTACTGTTGTGGCCACGCTTGGTTCAGTAGTTGGTGTCTACCAGCTCGGGTACCTATCTGGCCTGTTTGACGTTCACAACCCGGAGCCGATCCTGAGTTTCTTGCCGATCATCGTGGTCGGAATCGTGTTCGGTTTGGCCATGGACTATCAGCTGTTCTTGGTTTCCGGAATGCGCGAAGCGTATGTTCATGGAGCCAGCGCTAAGCAGGCCGTGATTCGCGGCGTTCACTCTGGTCGGGCGGTGGTGACCGCAGCCGCGATCATCATGATCACCGTGTTTGGTGGCTTCGCTTTCTC
>CAIYOE010000085.1 GCA_903927775.1 uncultured Micrococcales bacterium
AGAACAAGAGTTTTTCGGTGGGACTAGACCTACTGCCAAACTTGCCAGTTGAGGAACCGGTTTTCCTAATCTTGCTTTGTTACACGCTTCTGATTACGTACCTGCTAGCAGAACGCAGGCGCAAATGAACCTGACTTATCTGATCATAAATGTGGCCTTCACAGCGGCTGCGCTTGTGGCCGCCTGGCCTCGGCTTGGCCAGATAGGTCATCGCCCCTGGCTAGCGTCGTTGCTGGTAGTTGGAATGATGACACTGGTTTTCGACAACCTGATAGTTGGGCTACAAATTGTTGGCTACAACCCAGACCTAATCTCGGGATTGCGTCTTGGCTATGCCCCGATAGAAGATTTTGGCTATTTAGTCACGGGTTCCGTTTTAGTTCCGGCCCTGTGGAAACGATTTGCAAAACTTGGCCAGAGCTCAACGCAAATAGGCGAAGATTGAGATATGCCCGCCAAGCCCACCTTTCTTCAACTGATTCGTCAGCTGTTTTGGGCTAGCCGGCCGGTTTCCTGGATCAACACCGCGTATCCGTTTGCGGTGGCGTATTTCCTGGCCACCAACCGCATGGATGCGGTGTTCTGGGTGGGAACGATTTTCTTCTTGATCCCCTACAACCTTCTTATGTATGGAATCAACGACGTTTTCGATTATGAGAGCGACCTCAGAAACCCACGCAAGGGCTCGGTTCAGGGAAGCATCTTGGACCCAATCTGGCACCGGCCTACACTTTTGGCGGCCTTTGTTTTGCCAGTGCCATTCGTGATTTTCTTGGTGATAACCGGCAGCTGGGTAAGTGATTTGTGGTTGGCCTTCTTTATTTTCACTGTGATTGCTTACAGCGCTAAGGGCCTGCGTTTCAAAGAAATACCATTCGTAGATAGCGTGACCAGCGCTAGCCATTTTGTTGGACCCATGCTGGTAGGGGCGGCACTTGCCGGAGTGGATCTTCGTACCGGCAGCGTGGTGAAAATCGCCGTTGCATTCGCCCTTTGGGGCATGGCCTCTCATGCCTTTGGCGCAGTTCAAGACATCAAAGCCGACCGCCAGGGTGGTTTGGCCAGCATTGCTACCGCGTTTGGCGCGAGGGACACTGTTCGCTTCGCTTTTATTTGTTACGGATTCGCGGGACTGTTTTTACTGAGTGGAATTTGGCCAATCTCGTTGGCGGCGGCGGCCGTGGTTCCTTACATGGTCATCGTTGGTCGTTACTGGAACCTAACCGACGAACAGTGCGAAAAGGCGAACCGAGGTTGGAAGCTTTTTATGTGGTCCAACATTGCAGCGGGTGCGTTGGTCTCGCTCATCGCGATAAATGTCTACAAGGCAGCGCACGGGCTGAACTAGCGCTGATTTCAATTTTGGTATCCAACTACCAGCGTTTGTTCCAGTTAATCAAATGCTGTGGGCTAAAACCCTTGTGGCACAGCGAACAACTGGCAACCCCCGTGGGTTTTTTGTAGCGGTAATACTTGTGTCCGTTGGAACACATGCCTAACCAGGTCGCTTGATTTTCATCGATGGTTCGCCCACTGAATCTTTCGTTTTTATAGCCGAGCTTGGTTGCGGCGGCCAACCACGTTTTATCGTGCCCGTGGTTTGCTCCCACCAGGGCGTGCCCGATCTCGTGCCACAAAACCTGGCGCGACTGCTCGATTGAGTGCAACTGCACCAGGTGCTTGCTAAGACTGATTCGCCTATTGGTGTGATCGCACAAACCTGCCCTGCGCTTTCCCGAGTCGAAAACGAATGTCCACTTGGTCATGTCTAGGTGTTTAGTCATGTGCCGAGTGCAAAGCGCCGAAACATAATCAAGCTTGGTCGCGCTCATGCGCTG
>CAIYOE010000086.1 GCA_903927775.1 uncultured Micrococcales bacterium
ATACCAGAGCACCCCATCGATGTCTCTGATCTGAGTTACTCGCAAGCCGACAAGCTCCACGGTGCCAGAGATTTCGCCCAGATTCACCGAGTCGCCAACGCCGTACTGGTCTTCGAACACGATAAACAGGCCGCTGATCAGATCCCGCACCAGGCTCTGAGCACCAAATCCGATACCGGCACCTACCAGACCTGCACCGGCAGCCAAAGCCCCAATCGCGACACCAAGTTCGCTCAGCACCATGGTCAAAGCGAAAATAGCCAGGGTCCACGTAATGAAGTTGTTCAAGACCGAGCCCATTGTTCGGGTTCGCTGGACAACTCGAGCTTTGGCAATTGGACTGATTTCAGTAGCGATGGTCTCTAGAACGTTGTTGCGAACCTTGACCCCGCCAACCACGCCGTTCACCACTCGGCGAACCGAGAACAACAGGGTCCAGCGAACAAGGATCGCACCAACCACAATGAGTAGCACACGAATCAAAACATGCCATTGGGTCCAGAAGGTACCGAACCAATCACTGGTCGCCGCAGCGAGGGCGTTCATCTCTGGTCCTCTGCGTCTAGTGCCTGAGCCGCCAAAGCGCGTTCCAGGGTGGACAGGTTCTCCACAATCATTCGACGCATCGCGCGATCCATTTTTGGATGACGCTCAAGGTAGCGCTTGGTGGCTACCGCGAGTTCCTTGTTGGCCAGGTTGATTGGGTAGAGGCGCTCCAATAGGTACTCGGCGATCTTGTAGGTCTTGGTTTCCCAGATCTTCTGCGCATCGGCGAAATAGCGCTCCACATAGGGCTCCAGGGGCTGCAGGGTCAGAGCACGCCCAAAGTCCAAACTCGCGCTTGCGCACTGAGCGTTCGAATACTCCTCGGTATCCAACATGGTTTCCCAAGACTCGGCCTTTGCAACCGGGTCAGAAGACGCCGCCTTGGCCGCCGCCGAGGCAGCCAAACCATTTGCGGTGTTGTCCTTTGCCAGTTCTTCGTCGATCTGGGCAACGGTCAGGTTACCGCCGCTAGCCAAACCAATCAGCAGGTGCCAGCGCAGGTCGCTTCCAAGGTCTAGTCCGTCCAGAACCAACTTGCCATCCAGGATTCCTCGCAGGTTCTCTTGGTGGTTTACGGTGCGGGCGAACTTTGGGTAGTACTGCATCAGTTGCAACTGCATATCGCTGGCCGGTGCCGCCTGATTCAGCAACTGCCAGACCTTGTCGGCAACCGCATCGATGGTGTTAGCGCGCTTGGAGCGGGCGGTGTACTGGAAAGTGAACGAGTACAGGTAGCCCAGCATTGTGCTAACCAACATGGACTGGTCTTCGGTAGCAATGTGATCCAGAACCGCATCGATGAACTTTCGTGGCGCAACCACGCCATCGCGGGCGGCGTTCCAGATGCTCAGCCAGATTTGGGCGCGAGCCAACGGATCGGTGACCTTGGAAAGGCTGGCAAGGGCAACCTGCCACGACTGTGCGTCAAAGCGAATCTTGGCGTAGGTCAGGTCATCGTCGTTTAGCAAAATAAGTGCCGGACGCTTGAGCCCGACCAGCTCCGGAACCTGGGCAAGAGTGGAATCGATTTCGGTAGCAACCTGGTGGGTGCGAACCAGCTGACCATCTTGCCAGTCATAGAAACCGACTCGAAGGCTGTGTGGGCGAATGGTTGGGTAGTCGGGCGCGGCTGACTGAGTGATTGCGAAGCCAAGGATGGTTCCCTCGGAATCCACGGTGAGCGCTGGGGCTAGGGTGTTGACTCCGGCGGTTTCTAGCCACAGCTTTGACCAGTTGGTGAGGTCGCGACCGCTTGCATCCTCTAGCTCAACCAGCAGGTCGTTTAGTTCGGTGTTCTGGTAGGCGTGCTTTCTAAAGTACTGACCAAGGCCGCGCATGAACGGCTCCTGACCCACAAAGGCAACAAGCTGCTTGAGAGCACTGGCGCCCTTAGCGTAGGTGATGCCATCGAAGTTCACCTGCACATCATGTAGGTCGTTGATTGGTGCGACGATCGGGTGAGTGCTTGGCAACTGGTCCTGGCGGTAAGCCCAGGACTTCTCCTTGGAACAGAAGGTAGCCCAAACATTGGTCCATTCGGTGGCCTCTGCCACAGCCAGCTCCGCAGCGTATTCGGCAAAGGACTCGTTTAGCCACAGGTCGTTCCACCACTTCATGGTTACTAAGTCGCCAAACCACATGTGCGCAAGTTCGTGCAGCACGGTGATCACGCGGCGCTCGCGGAGGGCGTCGGCTGGCTGGCTGCGGAATACGTAGCGCTCGGTGAAGGTCACGGCACCTGCGTTTTCCATGGCTCCGGCGTTGAACTCGGGAACGAAAAGCTGGTCGTACTTGGCAAACGGGTACTCCACGCCAAACTGAGTTTCAAAGAATTCAAAGCCCTGACGCGTCTTCTCGAACATGTAGTCGGCCTCAAGGTACTGAGCCATGGACTGGCGGCAGAACACACCCAGCGGAATGGTGCGGCCGGCAGTGTTTACTAGCTCGCTGCGAACCTCATGGTAGGGACCAGCCACAAGAGCGGTGATGTACGACGAGATTCGAGGAGTGGGCTCAAAAACCCACTTGTTCTTTTTTGAATCGACATTTGACACGCTGGCGGCTGGTTGGTTGCTGATTACCTTCCAGGCTTCTGGGGCGGTAACCACGAACTCAAAAGTGGCTTTTAGGTCGGGTTGCTCGAATACTGCAAAAACGCGGCGGCTGTCCGGAACCTCAAACTGACTGTAAAGGTAAGTCTGACCGTCGGCCGGGTCTATAAAGCGGTGAAGTCCCTCGCCCGTGTTCATGTAAATGGCTTCTGATTCCACACGCAGGTGGTTTTCCTCTTGAAGGTGGTTCAGCTGAATTCGAACGCCATCGTTGACTTTATTTACGTCTAGTTCCTGGCCGTTCAAGACAACACGGTGAACCTTGGCAGTGATTGCATCGATGAAGGTGCTTGATCCCGCGCGATTCGCCGAGAAGTGAACATCGGTCCCGGACCAAAATGTATCTTCGGTGCCCGAGAGGTCTAGCTCTACTTTGTAGCTATGAACGGTGATTAGCGAAGAGCGCTCATGCGCTTCTACGCGGGTTAGGTTTTCGCCCGGCAAGTTGACTCCTGTGTCAGTTCGGTAATTCATCAACTAGCCTAATAGGAGCAAAACTGGCAATAGGAGTCCGAGTATCTTGAAGCGCACCCCAGCGATTGAAGCCAGCCTCATTTACGGCATTGCGTTGGTGTTGGCCTTTGTGGTTTTCTTGGTCACCAGCGACCTGCAACGTGCGCTCGGGTATTCGCAAGGCATGGCTGTTTTGGTGCTTTTCCCCAGTTGGGCCCTCTGGGTCGGTGTCGGATTCTTTCTTAGAGGCAAGACCAAGTTCGGTCGATTTCTGGGCAACCTGAGTGTCAGTGCAGTGGTGGCAATCGCAGCGATTCTGATTATCCAGAGTCTTGCAGGTGCTGTTTCGGCGGCCCAGGCCAAGGTGTTTATCGGGACTTTTGTTTACATCCTTACCGTTTACTTTTTCGCTAGCCTGTTCGCCGCCGCGGCAACTCAGTTTTGGATCTTCCGAAAGTTCGACGCAAAGTTGAAAACGGGTGAACTGCCTTACCTCCAGTCGAGTTCCAGCCAGAAAACCACCAAGAGAGCCAAGCGAAAGTAACCATGCGTATCCACATCGCCACCGACCATGCCGGTCTTGAACTTTCTCACTTTCTTATCCAAGAACTAACCAATCAGGGACACGAGGTTACCGACCACGGTCCTGCCGTTTACGACGCCTTGGATGACTACCCTTCGTTCTGCATCAACGCCGGTTTGGCCGTGGTTGCCGATCAGCGCGCGGGCATCCAGGCCTTGGGCATTGTTCTTGGCGGCTCTGGAAACGGCGAGCAAATCGCTGCCAACAAGGTAGAGGGTGTCCGCGCTGCTTTGGTTTGGAATCACTCCACCGCAACGCTTGCTCGCGAGCACAACGATGCGAATGTGATTGCCGTCGGGGCAAGGCAACACACTCAGGCCGAGGTCTTGTCTTTCATCGAGGCTTTTATTGCCGAACCGTTTAGCAACGATGAGCGACACGTGCGTCGAATTGGCAAGATTGCCGTCTACGAGACCACCGGTGAGGTTGTGGCGTAACAGCCACTCAGACGGGGCCACCTGAGGGTTGCCCGCAAAAACGATAGGTCGAAATGCCCGAGGGTCATACCGTTCACCGAACCGCCAACGATTTCCAACGACTTTTTGTTGGTTCGGCAATTGGCATTGACTCACCACAGGGCAGGTTCAGTGCCGGTGCACAAGCCTTGAGCGGCCAGGTGCTGACCAACTCTTACGCAATCGGTAAGCAACTTTTTCTGGACTTTGCCAATGGTCAAACCATTCGTATCCACCTGGGTATTTTTGGCAAGTGGCGCTGGTATAAAAACATCGATGTAGCTGCCGCACTAAAAGAGCCGGTAACCGGCGAAGTCAGAGCTAGGTTTTTTACCGAATCAGTTTTGGCTGATCTGCGTGGGCCAACCATTTGCGAGGTTCTGGTTCAAGAGCAGGTTGAGGCTGTAAGGCGCCGGCTTGGCCCAGACCCGTTGAATCCGGACCCTGATGGCAGCGAATATCAGCGATTCGCCAAGCGCGTTGCAAAATCTAAGACGGCCATAGGGCTGTTGCTTATGGACCAAAGTGTGATTAGCGGTATAGGCAATGTCTACCGAGCCGAAATCCTGTTTCGCGCGGGTATAAACCCCTACACGCCGGGCAGCAGTTTGAAGCCGAAACAAATCCAGGAACTTTGGAAAGATTCTGTTGATCTTTTGGCAATCGGAGTGAAAACCGGCTTCATGATCACCCGAAATGAACTTTTTACCACCAGACCGACCAAAGCCGAACGCAACTTTGTTTATAAGCGCGAGGGTCAAGCGTGTCGAGTTTGCAGCAAAAAAGTGAGCATTGCCTTGGCTGCCGGGCGCAAGCTTTACTGGTGTCCCAAGTGTCAAAAGTGACCCGGGAGGGTAGCTAAGTTAAAGCAAAAACCCCCGTGGTTACGGGGGTTTTGCACCCTCTAGGGGTCTGCGAGCGGGTGACGGGAATCGAACCCGCGTCATCGGTTTGGAAGACCGAGGCTCTACCATTAAGCTACACCCGCGAAAAATGCACCGAATGTTTACTTTGGCACAACGACCTCTATTCTATGGGATAGACTAACCAAGGTTGTTTCACGGACCGTAAAAAAGTTCATAGAAATTGCACCGGGATGTAGCGCAATTTGGTAGCGCACCTGTTTTGGGTACAGGGGGTTGCAGGTTCAAATCCTGTCATCCCGACCATCTGGTCTTTAGAGATTCGATTAGGTCAATAAATACAAAAGTCGCGGCTCGCAGAAATGCGAGCCCTTTTTTTAGGAGAACAAGTTGAAGGCAACTGTTGAGCGCGTAAAGCCAACCCGAGTCAAGATCAGCTTCGAGGTCACCCCAGAAGAGTTCAAACCTTCTTTGGACCACGCTTACGAGCACATTTCCAAGGACATCTCGCTTCCTGGCTTCCGCCCGGGAGCAAAGGTGCCTGCCAAGGTTCTTGAGGCCCGCGTTGGCAAGCCAGCAATCCTGGCTCACGCAATCAACGATGGCCTAGACGGCTTTTACCGCAGGGCTCTAGAGGAAAACAAGCTTCGTCCGCTTGGTCAGCCAGCTGCAGATGTCAAGCAGACCCCAGACGAGAAGACGTTCGAGGGCAACCTAATCTTCGACATCGAGGTGGAGGTTCGCCCAGAGATCAAACTTCCTGAGTACAAGGGACTGAAGCTGGTCGTAAACGAGATCAAGGTTGCGCCAATCGAGGTAGACGAGGAACTTGACAACCTTCGCGCTCGCTTTGGTTCGCTCAAGACTGTAGACCGTGCCGCCAAGCGTGGCGACTTTGCCACAATCGACCTGGTTGCAACCATCGATGGCAAGCAAATTGATGCCGCTCAGAACATTTCCTATGAGCTGGGCTCGGGTCAGCTACTCGACGGCATCGATGAAGCCCTAGACACCCTTACCGCAGGCGAAACCACCACCTTCAAGAGCTCTCTTGCCGGTGGCGACAAGGCTGGAGCCGAGGCCGAAATTACCGTTACCGTTACCGCAGTTAAGGAGCGCGAGCTTCCAGAAGCCGACGACGCGTTCGCACAGCTTGCTTCGGAGTTCGACACCATTGCAGAGCTAAAGGCCAGCCTTCACGACCAGCTTGCACAGGCCAAGAACTACCAGCAGGGCATGCAGGCTCGCGAGCTAGCAACCGAGGCGCTTCTGGGCTTGGTTGAGGTTCCGGTTTCCGAGGAGCTAGTCAAGGCAGACGTAGACCGCCACCTTGAAGGCGAAGGCCGTATGGCCGACGACGCCCACAGAGCAGAAGTCACCGAGCAGAGCAACAAGTCTTTCCAGGTTCAGATGGTGCTAGACGCAATCGCAGAAGCCGAAGAAGTCAAGGTTAACGAGCAGGAATTGCTTCAGTTCCTATTCGTTAGCGCCCAGCAGTACCAGATGGACGCAAACGAGTTCATCAAGCTAATCGACGAGCAGGGACAGGTTCCTTCGTTCGTTGCCGAGGTCGCTCGTCGCAAGGCGCTTTCGATCGTTCTTGAGGCCGCCAAGGTAGAGGACGCCAAGGGTAAGGCAGTAAACCTAGCCGACTTCCTAAAGGCAGATCTTGAGGCCGCCGAAGACCACACCGGTCACGACCACGACTGATAGTCCTTCTGAAAAGACCCTCGCCTTCGGGTGGGGGTCTTTTCTTTTCAACAGGTTTCGAACCCTGCCACGACACGCTCTCTGCCCACGGCGAACAACACGCAAACAGCCTGCCGCACCAAAGTATCTTAGAAAAGCAACACCGACAGTAATAGGAGTTTCGGGCCATGGCTGAACACAATCCAGCACAATCCAGCACCTTTGAGCGACTGCTCAAAGAGCGCATCATCTGGCTGGGCGACGACGTCCGCGACGACAATGCCAACGACATCTGCGCCAAGATGCTGCTGCTTGCAGCAGACGACGCCGAGAAGGACATCTTCCTTTACATCAACTCTCCAGGTGGATCGATCACCGCGGGCATGGCCATCTACGACACCATGCAGTACGTGCCTAACGACATCGTTACCGTGGGTATCGGCATGTGTGCATCCATGGGCCAGTTCTTGCTTTCGAGCGGCGCCAAGGGCAAGCGGTACGCCACACCAAACACTCGCGTTCTGCTTCACCAGCCACACGGTGGTTTTGGTGGAACCGCTTCCGACATTCAAACTCAGGCAGAGCTAATCCTCAGCATGAAGCGCCAGCTAGCCTCGCTAACAGCAGAGCAGACCGGAAAGACCGTCGAGCAGATCATGGCCGACGGCGACCGCGACCGCTGGTTCACCGCTCAAGAGGCCCTAGAGTATGGCTTCATCGACCACATTCAGAAGTACGCGGCAGTAGCCACTGGCGTAGGCAGCAAGTAGGAGCAATCATGACTAACTTTCCAGGCTCCAACGTGGCGATGCCAGGCTCGCGCTACATTCTTCCTACCTTCGAAGAGCGCACCAGCTATGGCTTCAAGCGCCAAGACCCTTACAACAAGTTGTTCGAAGACCGCATTGTTTTCTTGGGTGTGCAGGTAGACGACGCCAGCGCCGATGACATCATGGCCCAGCTGCTGGTTCTTGAAAGCCAAGACCCAGACCGCGACATCACCATGTACATCAACTCACCGGGTGGATCCTTCACTGCGATGACCGCAATCTACGACACCATGCAGTACATCCGCCCACAGATTCAGACCGTATGCCTTGGTCAGGCAGCTTCGGCCGCGGCTATCTTGCTGGCGGCCGGTGCTCCAGGCAAGCGCCTTGCGCTGCCAAACGCACGAGTCTTGATCCACCAGCCATCAACCGGTGACGCAGGCCGTGGCCAGGCATCAGACATCGAGATCCAGGCTCGCGAGATCAACCGTCTGCGTACCTGGCTAGAGGAAACCCTGGCCAAGCACACCAACAAGACCGTGGCCGAGGTGAACAAGGACATCGACCGCGACAAGATCTTGACCGCACCAGAGGCTTTGGAATACGGCCTGATCGACCAGGTTCTCAGCAGCCGAAAGACTGCCAAGTAACTCGGTAAATAGTTCGTTTCTACGAAAAGCGGTTGAGCGTTGCTCAACCGCTTTGTCGTTTTGGCTGGGTAAGGTTTTTACATGACCAAATTGGGTGAATCGAGCGAGTTGCTCAAGTGTTCTTTCTGCGGAAAGAGCCAGAAGCAGGTGCGCAAGCTCATCGCCGGTCCTAGCGTCTACATCTGCGATGAATGTATCGAGCTCTGCAACGAGATAATCGAAGAAGAGCTTGGAGTCTCGGCCGCTTCGGTCGAAGAGATGGACCTACCAAAGCCCAAAGAGATTTTTGGTTTCCTAGACGAATACGTTATCGGTCAGACCGCTGCCAAGAAGGCCCTGTCTGTGGCCGTTTACAACCATTACAAGCGCATTCGTTCGCGCGGTACTCTGACTGCCGCCGGCAAAGAACACGACAGCATCGAGATCGCCAAGAGCAACATCCTGATGATTGGTCCAACCGGTTGCGGTAAGACTTACCTGGCTCAGACTCTGGCAAAACGCCTCAATGTTCCGTTTGCCGTAGCCGACGCCACAGCACTGACCGAAGCCGGTTACGTGGGCGAAGACGTAGAGAACATTCTGCTCAAGCTTTTGCAATCGGCCGACGGTGACGTAAAGCGTGCCGAGCAGGGCATTATTTACATCGATGAGATCGACAAGATTTCTCGTAAGGCAGAGAACCCATCGATTACCCGAGATGTTTCGGGCGAGGGTGTTCAGCAGGCACTGCTAAAGATTCTCGAAGGCACTGTTGCCTCTGTTCCGCCTCAGGGAGGCCGAAAGCACCCGCAGCAGGAGTTTATTCAGCTAGACACCACCAATGTGTTGTTTATTGTGGCTGGTGCATTTGCTGGTATCGAAGACATTATTTCGGCTCGCGTTGGAAAGAAGGGCATCGGGTTCGGTGCTCCAATCCAAGACAAGAGCGTTTTAGAAGACCTTTACAGCCAGGTACAGGCAGAAGACCTTCGTAAGTTTGGGTTGATTCCGGAGTTCATCGGTCGTTTGCCAGTTATTGCCTCGGTAACCGAACTAGATAGAGCAGCGCTACTTCAGATCCTTACCGAACCACGCAACGCCCTGGTGAAGCAGTATCAGCGCATGTTCGAACTAGACGGCTTTGAGTTGGAGTTCGAGGTAGACGCACTCAACGCGATTGCCGACCTGGCTCTGGAGCGCGGAACCGGAGCCCGAGGCCTACGTGCAATCCTCGAGGAAATCCTGGGTCCAATCATGTTCGAGATCCCAGGCAGTGACTTTGCGGGAGTAGTCCTGATCACAGCCGATGTTGTTCAGAACCAATCTGCACCGCGTATCTTGCCTTTCAAGGCGGCTCGCAAGAGCGCTTAGTCAGTCATGACTTTTCTTGCAACACTAAAAGATCATCGACCGCCAATCCTCGCGGGCATGGTTGCCGGAGTTACCGGAACCACCGCTAGCTTGGGAGTTGCTGTTGCTGGACTCAGTGCAGTGGGCGCATCCAAGGAACAAACCGCGACCGCCATCGTTGTAATGGTTGCTCTTTACGGGTTGCTTTCCATGATTCTGGCATGGCGATTCAAAATGCCGATCAGCATTGTCTGGAGCACACCTGGGGCAGCTATGTTGGTCGCTGCTGGCGCGCTGCACCTAAGCTTTCAAACGGCGGCCGGAGCATTCTTGGTTACTGGAATGTTGCTTGCCCTAACAGGTTTTTGGCCGGCACTGGGGCGCCTGGTATCAAGCATTCCCAAGCCAATCGCCAATGCCATGTTGGCCGGCGTAATATTCAACTTCTGCGTGGCACCTTTTCAAGCATCGGTGCTTTACCCAGCCATTGTTTTGCCAGTAATTCTGGTTTGGCTGCTGTTTTTTAGGTTCGCGCCGATTTGGGCGGCACCCGCGGCGATTGTGCTTGCCTACTCGCTCATCGCAATATTTATGCCGGTCGACCTAAGCAAGGTTCAACTTTGGCCAGCGCTGGCGCCTGTTATACCGGTTTTCGACTGGACCGCGGTGATTTCAATCGCACTACCGCTTTATTTGGTCACCATGGCCAGCCAGAACATCCCTGGAATCGCCATCATGGCAAGCTTCGGATATCAAATCCCATTCCGTGCAGTCCTGGCAACTACGGGAATCACCACCAGTCTAGGGAGCCTTATGGGAGGGTACTCGCTGAATTTGGCGGCGATCACTGCAGCCATCAATGCCAATGAGCAGGCCCACGAAAACCCGAAACGACGTTGGTTGGCCAGTTTCTACGGCGGTATCTTTTATCTGGCTCTAGCCGCACTGGCTGCGCCCACAGTCGCTTTTGTATTGGAAACGCCACACGTGCTGATTCTGGCTGCCTCGGGTCTGGCCTTGCTTGGAACGCTGGGCAACTCGCTTACTGAGGCCACAACAAACCCACAGCTGCGAACGCCGGCAATCGTCACATTCCTGGTCGGAGCCTCTGGCATTGCTGTTTGGGGGATAGGCGCCGCCTTCTGGGCGCTCCTTGCTGGCGTAGGCGTTTGGCTGGTAACGAGAAAACCCCAAGCCTCTCAATAAGAGAACCAGGGGCTTCTGCGCAAAACTTTTACAGCGAGCCGCGACGCACCGTTATCTAAGCGTCCGCCGCGACGCACCGCTATTTGAGCGTCACAGCAAGCCGCGACGCTTGAGCAACGGGGTGATGGTGGCGTCTTGACCACGGAAGTTGCGGAACAGCTGCATTGCATCGGTGCTACCGCCCTGGGACAGCAGCAGGTTCCTGAATCGCAACCCGTTTTCCAGGGTTAGACCGCCATTTGCCTTGAACCACTCAACGGTCTCGGCATCCAGGATTTCACTCCAGATGTATCCGTAGTATCCCGCCGAGTAACCACCGGCAAAGATATGGCTGAAATAGGTGCTGCGGTAGCGGGTTGGAACCGGCCCAAAGTCCAGACCGTAGTCCTTGATGGCCGCCGCTTCGAAAGCCTCGACGTCGGCAGGGGTCAGCGCCTCAAGTTCTGGGCCGTCTTGGAGTTCGTGCCAAGCCAGGTCAAGAATGGCCGCCGCCAAGTAGCTCAGGGTGTCGTGACCCTGGTTGAACAGCAGGCTGTTCTCAAGGTTGTCGATCCACTCCTGTGGCAGTGGTTCGCCGGTCTGGTAGTGTCTGGCGTAGTTGGCAACTACCTCAGGCCACAGCATCCACATCTCGTTCACCTGGCTGGGGAACTCTACAAAGTCGCGGCTAACGCTGGTTCCGCTGAAGTGCGGGTAGTTTACGTCGCTGAAGAGACCGTGCAGTGCGTGCCCAAACTCGTGGAACAGGGTACTGGTCTCATCGAAGGTAAGCAGGGTTGGTTCACCGGCCGGCGGCTTTGGAACATTCATGTTGTTCACGACCACGGGAAGGGTTCCCAATAGGTGGCTCTGGTCCACAAAGGAGTTCATCCAGGCGCCACCGCGCTTGGAGTCGCGGGTGTAGAAGTCTCCAACATACAGTCCTACCGAGGTTCCATCGGTGTTCTGTACTTCCCAGACTCGGGCTTCGGGGTGGTAGGCAACCAGGTCTGGTCGCGGGGTAAAGGTCAGGCCAAAGAGCTTGCTTGCGGCAAAGAAAACGCCGTCAATTAGGGTGCGCTCCAGCTCAAAGTAAGGTCGCATGGCGGCGGTGTCCACCGAGTACTTGGCAAGGCGAACCTTGTCTGCGTAAAGGTCCCAGTCCCAGCTGTCTAGCGCAAAGTCCAGTCCGGCAGCCGCAACCTGCTCCTGAAGCATTGCGGCTTCTAGCTCGGCGTTTTTGCGAGCGGCGGGGGCAATACGGCGCAACATGTTGTGCACATTGGTCGGGTTTCCGGCAGTCTCATCAATGGTCACGGCCTCGGCGTGGTTCTTGAAGCCAAGAAGTGCGGCGCGCTTTGCACGCAGTTTCACCATCTCTAACAGCACAGATCGGTTGTCGTTAGCGTTGTCTCTAAGGCCTTTGACCAGAGAGTTTGCCATAACTTTTTGGCGCAAATCACGGTTTGCCAATGCCTCAAGCACAGGATTTCCCGTGTAGTTCACCATGTTGATCAGGTACTTACCGGCCAGTCCGCGCTCGTTTGCTGCCGCGGCGGCTGCAGCAATCACACCATCGCTGAGACCGACCAGCTCGTTTGACGAATCAACCACAATGGCAAGGTCGTTGGTGTCTGCAAGAACGTTCTTGCTGAACTGGGTTTCCAGCTTGGACAGCTCTTCGTTTAGTGCCATTAGCTTGACGCGGTCCTCGGCACTCAAGCCAGCACCGGCAAGGGTGTATTCGCGGTGGTAGCGCTCTACCAGCCAAAGCGATTCTGGGTCTAGACCTAGTTGATCGCGCTTTTGATACAGGGCATCGATGCGACTGAAGAGCTCAGGAGCCAGGCGAATCGAGTCCATGTGCGAACTCAGCTGCGGGGCGATTTCTTCGTCAACGGCATCGATTACCGGGTTGGTGTCGCTGGAGTGCTTGTTGTAGAACACAGACAGCACGCGCATTAGGTACTGGCCGCTCTTCTCGAGCGCCACAAGGGTGTTCTCGAAGGTTGGCTCGCCGCTGGCCTTGATGGCCTCGATTTCGGCTTTGTGCTCGGCTACGGCTTGGTAGAAAGCGGGAAGGTAGTGATCGTCTTTGATCTGTTCAAAAGGTGGCAACTGGTAGGGCAGTGTGCTGGCAATTGCAAAAGGGTTAGAACTCATTGAATGAGCCTAACCCTTTTGTTATTACGGATTGATTACGACTGCGGGGTTTCCTCAACCGGCGCCATGATCACATCGATGACCGCCAATTCCTCGCCCTCTTGGTAGGCCAGATCCTGGATCTTGCCCACGCTGCGAACATCGCTGTCGATCAGACGAAGGGTGGTCAGAACCGCTGCCGGTGCCTGCAGGACGGCGCTTTCCACAACCGCTTTCATAGAGACCTTGGCGTCGCTCTTGGCTTTACGAACGCCACCCAAGGCGATTCCGGCCAGGGCTAGCAAACCGTGGTTGGAGGCATCGAGGCCGGTGGTGAGTTCCTCTACGGTTGGCCAAGGCTGAAGGTGAATGGAGTTAGCCAACGAGGAGTCGGTGTTTTGCCACCAGGCCCAAACCTCATCGGTTGCAAACGGCAGGAATGGTGCAAACAGACGCAACATGGTGTGCAGTGATTGGCGAAGTGCCAATACCGCGCTGGCCTGCTGAGTGTCTGAAACACCACCTTGACCGTAGGCGCGTTCCTTGACCAGCTCTAGATAGTCATCGGTGAAGCCCCAGAAGAACTTCTCGCTGAGCTCCAGCGCCTTGGTGTGGTCATAGTTCTCGAATGCGGTGGTGGCGTCTCTAACTACGTCGGCCAGTTCCAGAAGAAGTGCCTGATCAACCGGTTCGGTGATGGCCGATCCGGCTGCAGGAGCCTGGAAAGACAACACGAACTTGGCAGCGTTCAAAATCTTGATGGCAAGGCGTCGCCCTACCTTCATCTGACCGATATCGAAGGCGGCATCGGTGCCCAAACGTGCACTGGCAGCCCAGTAGCGGACGGCGTCGGAACCGTGCTCCACCAGCATGTCGGCCGGGGTAACCACGTTGCCCTTGCTCTTGGACATCTTCTTGCGGTCCGGGTCAAGGATCCAACCGCTAATGGCGGCGTTCTTCCAAGGAAGTTGGCCCTCTTGCTGCAGGCTGCGCAGCACGGTGCTGAACAACCAGGTGCGAATGATGTCCTGGCCCTGAGGTCGCAGGTCGTATGGGTAGACCAAAGCGAACTTCTCCGGGTCCGAGATCCAGCCACCGGCCAGCTGCGGGGTCAGGCTGGAGGTAGCCCAGGTGTCCATGATGTCGACCTCGCCGATAAATCCACCCGGCACGCCGCGCTGCTCGGCAGAAAAGCCGGCAGGCACATCGCTGGATGGGTCTACTGGCAATGCCTCGTAGCTAGGCACGATCACGTTGTCGAAATCAGGGTTGCCGTCGGCATCTAGTGGATACCAAACCGGGATTGGCACGCCAAAGAAACGCTGGCGCGAGATTAGCCAGTCGCCTGTTAGTCCGTTGACCCAGTTTTCGTATCGAACTCGCATAAAGTCCGGCACAAAGTTCAGTTCCTTTCCCATGGCTACCAGGCGGTCGCGAAGGTCTGCATCGCGTCCTCCGTTGCGGATGTACCACTGGCGGGTAGAAACGATTTCGAGTGGGCGGTCGCCCTTTTCAAAGAACTTGACGGGGTGCATGATCGGCTTTGGCTCGCCAACTAGGTCGCCTGCCTCAACCAAAAGCTCAACGATTCGCTGCTTGGCGCTGAAAGTGGTCTTGCCCGCTAGTTCGGCGTAGGCAGCCTTGCCGGCATCGGTGGTGATTGCATCCGGGGCATCGCTGATAAGGCGGCCATCCCAGCCAATAATCGCTCGGTTCGGAAGATCTAGTTCACGCCACCAGATCACGTCGGTTAGGTCGCCAAACGTGCAGATCATGGCAATGCCCGAACCCTTGTCGATCTGAGCCAGGTGGTGGGCAACTACCGGAACTTCAACCTCAAACAGGGGAGTGCGCACGGTCTTGCCGAACAGGTGCTGGTAACGGGCATCGTCTGGGTGGGCAACCAGCGCAACACAGGCCGGAAGCAACTCCGGGCGAGTGGTCTCGATGAACACCTTGCCGCCATCCCAGATTGCCGGGTCGGCGCTGAAGCCAACGCGGTGGTAGGCACCAGGCTGCTCGCGGTCTTCTAGCTCGGCCTGCGCTACGGCAGTTCTGAAGGTTACGTCCCACAGGGTAGGAGCCATGCTCTGGTAGGCCTCGCCACGGGCCAGGTTCTCTAGGAACGCCTTTTGCGAAACCGCCTGCGATGCAGGGGAGATGGTCTGATAGGTCTGAGCCCAGTCCACCGAAAGGCCCAGCTGACGCCATAGGTTCTCGAAGTGCTTCTCGTCTTCGGTGGTTAGCTTCTCGCAAAGTTCAATAAAGTTGCGTCGCCCAATTGGAATCTGGTCGGCTGCCTTGCTGCTCTTGTTGTCGCCACCTTCGAACGGAGGCACAAAGTTCTCAATGTATGGCAGCGATGGATCGCAGCGCACACCGTAGTAGTTCTGCACGCGGCGCTCGGTCGGTAACCCGTTGTCGTCCCAGCCCATTGGGTAGAACACCTCGTAGCCACTCATGCGCTTGTAACGAGCTACCACATCGGTGTGGGTGTAGCTAAAGACGTGACCAACGTGAAGCGAACCAGACGCGGTTGGCGGTGGAGTGTCGATGGAATAGACGCACTCGCGCTTGGCGGTGCGATCAAAGGCAAAAGTGCCGTTTTGCTGCCAGGCAGCGCTCCATTTGGTCTCTAGACCCTCAACACCCACCTTGTCTGGTGTGGTCGCGGGGGCCAAGAAGTTGTTTACAGAGCCAGAGTTGGCGGTAGTCACGCTAGAAGTCTCCAAAATGTGGGTTTGAATAAGGTTAACATTGACAACGGAAAACCTTTTGCTTCACGCTTAGAAAGCCCTGTATGTACCCCAAGAAATCTGATTCGCTCGATGGCGCACGTGCCAGCGAAACCGCAACCGGTTCGGTAAACCCGAGCCCCAGTTTCCCAGCGGTAGAAGAGCAGATTCTGGACTTCTGGGCAAAAGACGGAACCTTCCAGGCCAGCATCGATCAGCGCACGGCAGGTAACGCTCAAGAGTTCGTTTTCTACGATGGTCCTCCGTTTGCGAACGGCCTACCTCACTACGGCCACCTACTCACCGGTTACGTGAAGGACGCAATCCCACGTTTCAAGACAATGCAGGGGTACAAGGTAGAACGTCGCTTTGGTTGGGACACCCACGGACTACCTGCCGAGGTAGAGGCAGAACGCCAGCTAGGTATTAGCGGTCGCCCAGAGATCGAAAAATTTGGAGTAGACAGATTCAACGACTACTGCCGCACCAGCGTGCTCAAGTACACCAAAGACTGGGAGCAGTACGTTACCCGTCAGGCTCGTTGGGTGGACTTTGAAAACGACTACAAAACCCTAGACACCCCATTTACCGAGAGCGTGCTCTGGGCGTTCAGTCAACTCTGGAACAAGGGACTGATCTACGAGGGTTTCAAGGTTCTGGCCTACTGCTGGCGTTGCGAAACCCCACTTAGCAACCACGAACTTCGCATGGACGACGACGTCTACAAAACCCGACAGGACCAGACCCTAACGGTTACTTTCCCGGCCCAGCCAGACCAGCCTGGATTCGAGGCGCTCGCCGGAGTCAAGATCCTGGCTTGGACCACTACCCCTTGGACCTTGCCAACCAACTTTGCACTAGCGGTTGGTCCAGACATAGAGTACGCCGTGGTTCCAGCGGGGCCACTCGGCACTGGTGACAACGCCGTGAACGGTTCGTCGAGTTACCTATTGGCCAAGAGTTTGGTTGGCAACTATGCCAAGGACCTAGGTTATGAACACGCCGACCAGGCAATCGAGGCAATCACCGCTACCTACCCGGGTACCGCACTGATGGGCCTGCGCTACGAGCGCCTGTTCGATTACTACACCGATGCCGAGAAGTTCGATACCACCAACGCCTGGCAGGTGCTGGTCGACGACTACGTGGGCGAAGGCGACGGCACTGGCATTGTTCACCAAGCTCCTGCCTACGGTGAGGACGACCAGCGAGTTTGCGCCGCGGCCGGAATCCCAACCTATGTATCGGTAGACGAGCGCGCACAGTTCAACAGCATCATCACCGACTTTGTGGGTCAGCACGTGTTCGACGCCAACAAGCCGATCACGCAGTTGCTAAAGGGCAACGGCCGCGTGCTTCGGCAGGCCAGTTACGAGCACCCATACCCGCACTGCTACCGCTGCAAAAATCCTTTGATCTACAAGGCCGTTTCCAGCTGGTTTGTAGAAGCCACCAAGCTCAAAGACCGCATGCTGGAGTTGAACCAACAGATCAACTGGACTCCGGAACACACCAAGGACGGCCAGTTCGGCAAGTGGCTAGAGAACGTGCGCGACTGGGCAATCAGCCGTAACCGCTTCTGGGGTGCACCGATTCCAGTTTGGAAGAGCGACGACCCCAACTACCCGCGCATCGATGTCTACGGTTCGCTAGATGAGCTTGAGCGCGACTTTGGAACCCGCATCGATGATTTCCATCGCCCGACGATCGATAACCTGACCCGCCCAAACCCAGACGACCCAACCGGCAAGAGCACCATGCGCCGTGTGCCAGAGGTTTTGGACTGCTGGTTCGAATCAGGCTCCATGCCGTTCGCTCAGGCTCACTACCCGTTCGAGAACCAGGAATGGTTCGAGAGCCACTTCCCGGGTGACTTCATCGTTGAATACATTGGTCAGACCCGCGGTTGGTTCTACACCCTGCACGTTCTGAGCACCGCACTGTTCGACCGCCCTGCATTCAAGAACGTGGTTTCGCACGGCATCATCCTTGGCAACGATGGCCAAAAAATGTCCAAGAGCCTGCGAAACTACCCGGACGTATCCGAGGTCATGGACCGCGATGGAGCAGACGCAATGCGCTGGTTCCTGATGTCGAGCCCAATTCTTCGCGGTGGAAACCTTTCGGTCACCGAGCAGGGCATTCGCGAGGGTGTTCGACAGGTGCTGCTGCCTCTCTGGAACACCTACTACTTCTTTACCCTCTACGCGAATGCCTCAAACTACGAGGCAAAGTGGTCCACCCAAAGCACCGATGTACTGGACCGCTATTTGTTGGCTAAGACCAAAGATTTGGTCGCCGGGGTAGAGGCATCGATGAATGCTTTTGACTCATTTGGCGCCTCTGGACAGCTTCGCGACTTTGCCGATGTTCTTACCAACTGGTACGTGCGCCGCAGCCGTGACCGATTCTGGGTTGGGGCACCAGAGGCCTTCGACACTCTGTATACCGTCCTAGAAATCGTGACCCGCGTTGCGGCTCCGCTCTTGCCGCTGGTGACCGAAGAAATCTGGAAGGGCCTAACTGGCGGACGCTCGGTTCACTTAGAGAGCTGGCCCGATGCGGCACTGATCCCGGGCGACCTGGAGCTTGTGGCCGCCATGGATCAGGTTCGTAGCATTACCTCGGTTTCGCTGAGCCTCAGAAAGGGAGCCCAGCTGCGCGTTCGTTTGCCACTGGCAAACCTCACCGTAGTGTCGGCTAACTCGGCCGGTCTGGAGCCATTTGCCGAGATCATCGCTGACGAGCTAAACGTGAAGCAGGTTCATTTGGTTGAGCTTGCGGCCGATTCAGGTGCCAAGTACGGTGTGGAGAAGCGCCTGAGCGTCAATGCTCGCGCCGCTGGTCCTCGCATCGGCAAGACCGTTCAAGCTGCCATCGCAGCTGCCAAGGCCGGCGACTGGAGCGAATCCGATGGCATCGTTGTAGCCGGCGGAATACCTCTGGTTGAAGGCGAGTATTCCCTTGAATTGGTGGCTGCTGGTGCAAGCGACAGCGGCAACTTGGTTGGCATTTTGCCAGGCGGCGGCTTTGTGCTGCTGGATTCTTCTTTGAACGCAGAACTAGCAGCAGAAGGCCTGGCACGCGATCTGATTCGTGCCGTTCAGCAGGCTCGCAAGGATGCGGACCTGAATGTTTCCGATCGCATTCGCCTAACCGTGGGTGGCCAGCAGGAAATCATCGATGCTGCAACCACCCATGCCGATCTGATCAAGGCAGAAACCTTGACCATGGAGCTGTTAATCAATTTGCAGGATGCAACTGGTAGTTTGTCGGCAGTAGGAGACGACCTACCAGTTCTAGTTGAGGTGGCAAAACTTTGACCAAAAACACTGACGCCTACTGGGCGGTAAAGGCTTCTGAAGTAGAAGCAGAGTTGATGCTCCGGATGCCGGAGAACAAGCTCAGACCTCGCCTAGAACCAACCCGTCGTGCTGTTGAACTCATGGGAGACCCGCAGCACTCTTATCGTGTCATTCACATAACCGGCACCAACGGCAAGACCAGCACCACCAGGTTTATCGAGCGAATTCTGCGCGAACACGGTCTTAGGACCGGACGTTTCACTAGCCCTCACCTGGTGCAAATGACCGAGCGAATCGCCATCGATGGTGAACCGGTGAGCGATCAGGTTTTCTATGAGGTTTGGCAGGACACCAAGCACGTTCTTGAAATGGTGGATGCAGAATTGGCAGCCGAAGGTGAAGCCGGGCTGACTTTTTTTGAAGCGATTGCGATTCTTGGTTTTGCAATCTTCGCCGACGCGCCGGTAGACGTTCTGGTGCTTGAGGTTGGCATGGGTGGTCTTTGGGATAGCACCAACGTTGCCGACGGCGACGTAGCAGTTTTTACTCCAATCGGTATCGACCACGTGGATCGCCTGGGCAGCACCCTCACCGAAATTGCCACCACCAAGGCCGGAATCATCAAGCCTGGGGCCATCGTGGTTTCGGCGATTCAAGACCCGGAAGCCGGTCAGATTATTGCCGAGCGCACTGCAGAAATCGCAGACGAATTGGTGGTTTACGGTGACCGCTTTGGCGTTATCGAGCACAAGGTTGAAGGCTACGGACAGCGTTTTAGCGTTCGCGGACTCGCAGGGGAATACAAGGATCTCTTCATCCCAATCCTGGGGGAGTATCAGGTCCAGAACGCGGCACTGGCTATTGCCTCTGTAGAGGCCTTCCTTGGCGGCGGTTCACTAGCAATCACAGACGACGTGATCAAGGTGGCCATTGCAGATGCCTCCTCGCCTGGTCGCCTCCAGGTTTTAAACCGAGAGCCTCTTGTGGTCCTGGACGCCGCTCACAATCCGCAGGGTGCCGAGACTCTAAAGCAGGCAATCCAAACCGTTTTTGCGGCCAAAACTTTTGTTGGCGTGATTTCGGTTTTGGCCGAGAAAGACTCTCGAAGCATCCTGCAAATCCTAGAACCTGCCTTGACCGAGGTGGTTATCACTCAAAGCACGTCTCCTCGCGCGATACCGTTGGATGAGCTTGCAGACGCAGCCCGAGAAATCTTTGGCGAGCACAGGGTTCGCACCGCCTACACCGTTGCGCAAGCCCTGGAGCAGGCTCACGAAATGCTAGGCGACGGAATTGGCGATGCCATCGTGGTTTCCGGTTCCATAACTCTGGTTGGCGACGTACTCAAGCTGCAGCAAACCGAACTCGGTTTGCTGGTAAACGACGACGATTACGACGAAGCCGAGAACGTGAACCATGACGAGTTTGATGGCACCCAAGGCATCGATGAAGACGAGGACCTAGAGGATGAGTAACGCCGAGTTAGCCGGCAAGCCGAAACGCGCCCGCACGGTTTCTACCCAGCGCACGCTGGCATCCATGCTTTTGGCATTCGAATCCTTTGTGATTTTCTTTGCAACCCTGGTGGCTTTCGGTCTCAGGGTGGCAAACGTTCCTGCTGTCTGGGCCGTGGGTCTCAGCTTGGCAATCCTCATGATTTTGTCGCCAGCAGTTTTGCGAACCAAAAACAGCTATTACTGGGGTTGGTTCCTTCAGTTAGCAACACTCTCGACCGGTATCTGGGTCCCGTTGATGTGGATTGTTGGAGCAATCTTCATTTGCCTTTGGGCTTGGGCAATGATTGCCGGTTCCACCATTGACAAAGCCCGAGCAAACTACCTGCGCCTGCAGGATTCGGTCAGCGTCGACCCGGCCAACAACAACTAGGAGTTCAAATGAGCGAACTGCAACACACACTCGTGCTGATCAAGCCAGATGGCGTAAAGCGCAACCTGATCGGTCAGATCATTGGACGCATAGAAGCCAAGGGTTACCGAATCGTGGACCTAAAGAAGTTCACCCCGAGCCTAGAGCTACTAGCCGAGCACTATGCAGAGCACAAGGGCAAGCCTTTTTACGAACCGCTGGTTGAGTTCATGGCATCGGGCGATGTTGTGGCCATCAAAGTCGAAGGCCACCGCGCAATCGAGGGTTTCCGAGCTATCGCTGGTGCAACCGACCCAACCGTAGCCGCTCCCGGAAGCATTCGCGGCGACCTAGGACGCGACTGGGGACTCAAAGTCCAGCAAAACCTAGTTCACGGAAGCGATTCCGAGGAATCGGCCGCCCGCGAACTATTGCTTTGGTTCTAAAACTCAACAAAAAAGCCACCCGCCGTTTTGGTCGGGTGGCTTTTTTCTTTTGCTAACAGTTCTAAATCTTGACGCCCGTCAGCGAAAAAATGGTGCTCGGCCAAGAGCTCCAAAACACGATGACCACAACCAAAGCAATTACCATTTCGGTCGCCAGACTGAATAGCCAAGCGCGCTTATAGGCTGAGTCGAAAAAGGCGGCCAAGCTCACTGGGCCTTCGATTATGTCCTCGTGAAGCAACCAAAGTAGCGTGTGCCAGAAAAGCGGGATAGTGCCGAACCAGGCCAGCATGCAATAAGGGCAGAGCACGCCAATCACGAAGATGCTTTGGCTGGATAGCCAGATTACGAATACGAATGCCATTCCAAAACCGGCCAACATGAGCTTGAAAAACCAATCAGCGAATTTGGCCCCGGCTAGTGATGCAGCCCCAATCACCACGGGGATCACAAAGCCTGCCACACCAATCAATGGGTTTGGGAAACCAAACAGGTGCGATTGCCAACTGGCCATAACGGATTTGCAACTAATGAAGACGTTAAGGTCGCAGCTCAAAGCATCGTTGGGATTCTCTAGGACATGGATCTTTTCCAAAGTGAGGCCGAAAGCCGCTATCCAGCCAATAAGGCCGAAAATGATCCACAGCCAGGCCATGGATTTAGGAGCACCAAAGGTTGGCTCTACTTGCTGTTCTGTCGAAGTCACGGTTCAAGTATCGCACTCGGTTTTGCCTGCAGGATAAACGAAAGACAGTGTCAGATGCTGACATTTGAGCAGTTAGATGCCATACTAAGAACAGCTGTGGCGGCCACACCCGCGCGGCGAAAGTTTCTCGGGCATCAAGCGAGGGCTTGCGTAAGACCCACGGGGCAGCGAGTTTCGTACCAAAAAAGATGGCTCGACTTGAGTTTTAGTTGATTGCTGCGAGCATTCAGCACTTAGTTTCGAAAGCCTTCAGCGGCCAAGAAGTGTGGGCTTGGCCCAAAGGCAGCTTGGAGTTTGCCACACGTGGTAGAGAAAAATGCAGACGTTTCTGCAAACGAAGAATCAGTAAAAAAGCCGAGTCGTACTCGCGTGGCCAAGAAGCCTGCGGTTGAACCGGCCCAGATTACGGCTGAACCAACACCGGAAACCGCAGTCAAAAAGCCTGCCAGCAGACGCACTCCGGTCAAGCGCACCAAGGCAGAGGCTCTGGCCGCTCGAGACACCTCAGCGGCGGGGGCATCTCCTGCAGAATCTAACGAAGCATCGGACTCCAACAAGCCGCTGGTTCCGCTGGGCGCGGCATCGCTAATTTTCCAGGCACCAGATCTACCGACCCCTGTAATCGACAAGAAGCGTGGCAAGCCGGTAGAAGACAAGCCTGAATCGGATTCCAACACCGAAGAATCTCACTTGCGTCGCCGTTCGCGTCGCCGTGCCGGAGAAGACGTCGCTGTTGAAGCCCCGGCAAACACCGTGGTCAAGGTACGCACTCCTCGCGAACCAAAAGAGCCAAGCAACGAACCACAGCGCGTTTCTGGCAGCACTCGTCTAGAGGCAAAGAAGCAGCGTCGCCGCGATGGCCGCGATGCCGGACGCCGCCGCACAGTGATCACCGAGAGCGAATTCTTGGCTCGCCGCGAAGCAGTCGACCGAGCCATGATCGTTCGCTCCGCCGGTGGCAAGATCCAGATCGGCGTTCTAGAAGATGGTGTTTTGGTCGAGCACTACGTTGCTAAGGCTCAAGAGGCATCGCTGATTGGCAATGTTTACCTGGGCAAGGTCCAAAACGTTCTCCCATCGATGGAAGCAGCGTTCGTTGACATTGGTCGCGGTCGCAACGCAGTTTTGTACTCGGGCGAAGTGGACTGGGAACTGGCCGAAACCGGAAACCAGCCTCGTCGTATCGAGTTGGCGCTAAAGAGCGGCGACACCGTTCTAGTGCAGGTAACCAAGGACCCTGTGGGTCAAAAGGGTGCCCGCCTGACCTCGCAGGTTTCGCTTCCAGGCCGTTACTTGGTTTACGTGCCAAACGGCAGCATGAACGGAATCTCGCGCAAGCTGCCTGATTCCGAGCGCGCACGACTAAAGAAGATCCTCAAAGAGGTATTGCCAGAAGACGCCGGTGTAATTGTTCGCACCGCAGCCGAAGGCGCCACCGAAGAACAGTTGACCCTAGATGTCCAGCGCCTGCAGGCACAGTGGGAAGCAATCAGCAAGAAGTCTGACAAGTCCCAGGCTCCGGTTCTTTTGCATAGCGAACCAGATCTGTTGATCAAGATTGTCCGCGATGTCTTCAACGAAGACTTCCAGCGCATGGTTATCAGCGGCGATGATGCACGCACCACCATCGAGGGCTACCTAGAGTCGGTGGCCCCAGACCTACTTGAGCGTGTTGAAAAATACGAAGGCTCAAAGGACATCTTCGATGAGTTCCGAGTTGGCGAGCAGATTGCAAAGGCTCTAGACCGCAAGGTTTACCTGCCATCCGGTGGATCCCTCGTGATCGACCGCACGGAGGCAATGACTGTGGTCGACGTAAACACCGGAAAGTTTGTTGGCTCGGGTGGAAACCTAGAAGAGACCGTCACCAAGAACAACCTTGAGGCAGCCGAAGAAATCGTTCGTCAGCTGCGTCTTCGCGACATCGGTGGAATCATCGTTGTCGACTTTATTGACATGGTGCTCGAAAGCAACCGAGACCTTGTGCTTCGCCGCCTTATGGAGTGCCTAAGCCGCGACCGCACCAAGCACCAGGTTGCTGAGGTTACCTCGCTTGGTCTGGTTCAGATGACTCGTAAGAAGCTGGGAATTGGCCTGCTAGAGGCTTTTAGCGAGCCCTGTGAAGCCTGTGCTGGCCGAGGTGTCATTGTTCACCACGAACCAGTCATGCGAAGCAAGCACCTTGGCGGCGAAGACCCAATGACGGCCAAGCAGCAGAACCAGCAGCAGAAAAAGCGCAACAAGGACCGCGGCCGTCAGATCGAGGTGGCCAAGGTGGTTACACCCGAGCGCGCCAGCGAAATCGGTAACGTTATCGGCAAAATTGCTGCCTCTACCGTTGCCGCTCACGAAGCCGCCGGCGAACCATCGCTGATTGTTTTGAATCCTGCTCCTGCCAAGGTAGCTGCAGAACCGCAAAACACGGAAAAACTTTTGGAGAGTGTTTTAGACGCACTGCCAGAACCTAAGGCTCCGGGACACGGCAGGCGCAAGTCTCGTCGCGTTACCACCGGTGGAAACATCACTCCGGGCCAGGAAAGCAACAACCAATAACGAGAAAACTCGGCGACTCGGTCGAAAATGTTTGACCGAGGGGCAAAGGCAATGTAAACTATTCCTTTGTTGCCCGCTGTCTGATCGCGATTGCAACTCATCAAGTCTTTAGAACAAAGGTAGATCCATGGTTTACGCTGTAGTCCGCGCAGGCGGTCGTCAGGAGAAGGTGTCTGTAGGCACCATCGTTACCCTTGACCGTGTTAAGGGCGACGCCAACGGCAAGATTGAGCTTCCAGCTCTTTTGCTTGTTGACGGCGAGAAGGTCACCACCGACGCTGCGGCGCTTGCCAAGGTAAAGGTAACCGCAGAGGTCCTAAACGACCTTCGTGGTCCAAAGATCATCATCCAGAAGTACAAGAACAAGACCGGCTACAAGAAGCGCATGGGTTTCCGTCACGAACTGACCCGCGTTCAGGTCACCGAGATCAAGTAAGTAAAGGACTGAACCCAAATGGCATCCAAAAAGGGCGTTAGCTCCACTAGAAACGGTCGCGATTCCAATGCACAGCGCCTAGGCGTTAAGCGTTACGCCGGCCAGGTTGTAAACGCAGGCGAGATCATTGTCCGTCAGCGTGGAACCCACTTCCACCCAGGTGCACTAGTTGGCAAGGGCAAGGACGACACCCTGTTCGCTTTGTCAGCCGGCGTGGTTCAGTTCGGTGTAAAGGGTGGCCGTCGCGTCGTAAACATCGTCGTGGCTGCCTAAGCAGAAAAGTTTTTTAGCAGTGACAGGCGAGCCGAGTGCTCGCCTGTCACTGTTTTTATAGAAGTTAGACAACTTTAGAAGGAGGAGCGACATGGTCAGCTTTGTAGATCAAGTGACCCTTCACGTGCGGTCAGGTAATGGCGGCGACGGCTGTGTGTCTATCAAGCGCGAGAAATTCAAGCCTCTGGCAGGTCCAGACGGCGGCGATGGCGGACACGGTGGCTCGATTTCTTTGCTAGCCGACCCAGATGTCACCACTCTTTTGGATTACCACTTCCAGCCTTACCGCAACGGTGGCGATGGCTCTGCCGGCGCCGGCGATTTCCGCAACGGCGCAATGGGCACCAGCCAGATTCTTCCTGTTCCTGTCGGAACCGTAGTCAAAGACGCCAACGGTAACTTTTTGGCAGACCTAGACGAGCCGGGCATGCAGTTTGTCATCGCCGAAGGCGGTGTTGGTGGTCTCGGAAACGCGGCTATCGCTAGCAGCAAGCGCAAGGCGCCAGGTTTCTGTCTTCTTGGCGTACCAGGTTGGTCGGGCGACATCATCCTTGAGCTCAAGAGCGTGGCAGATATCGCACTGGTTGGTTACCCAAGTGCCGGCAAATCATCGCTGATTGCATCGATGTCGGCTGCCCGCCCAAAGATTGCGGACTATCCATTCACCACTTTGCACCCAAACCTCGGCGTAGTTCAGTCCGGCCAGGTTCGCTACACCATCGCCGATGTGCCGGGATTGATTGAGGGCGCAAGTGAGGGACGAGGCCTTGGCCTTCAGTTCCTGCGCCACGTTGAGCGTTGCTCGGCTCTGTTACACGTTTTAGACTGCGGAACCCTAGAGGTTGAGCGCGACCCGATTCGCGACCTAGACATCATCCTCAAAGAACTTGCCGCCTACCAGGTACCGGAGGGCGAAATTCCACTGTTGGAGCGCCCACAGCTGGTTGCGCTGAACAAGGTTGACCTTCCGGATGGCCGGGAGATGGCCAACTATGTAAAAGCCGACCTCGAAGCCCGTGGTTACAAGGTGTTCTTGGTATCGGCTGCTACTCACGAGGGCCTTCGCGAGCTGTCTTTTGCCCTAGGTGACCTAGTCAACGCCTCTCGAGAAAAAAAGGCTGCAATTCCAGCCAAGCCTCGCATTACCTTGATGCAAGAAAAGCGCCCAGAGGGTCATTTCACCATCACCAAAGAAAACTTCGATGGCGAGCCTATGTACCGTATCGTGGGTGTTAAGCCCGAGCGTTGGGTTGCCCAAACCCAGTTCGGAAACGAAGAAGCAGTGGGTTACCTCGGCGACCGTCTGGCCAAAATTGGAATAGAAGACGCACTGTTCAAGGCGGGTGCTGTTGCTGGTTCCATGGTCGTCATCGGTGCTGGCAAGCAAGGCGTTATCTTCGACTGGGAGCCAACTATTGCTTCGGCAGCCGAACTTATCACCGGCCCTCGAGGAACCGACCTGCGAATCGATCAAAACGATCGCCGAACCACTCCGCAGCGTCGCCGCGAATACAAAGAACTTATGGATGCCAAGACTCGTCTTCGCGCCGAGATGGAAGCCGAAGGCAAGGCTGGTTTCTGGCGAGGCGACGACGACCTAGAAGAGCCTGCGCAGAAAGCCTAACCAACGTGAACCTAAACCAGCGCGCCCAGATTGCTACCGCTAAGCGCGTAGTAGTCAAGGTGGGTTCGTCCTCGATTAGCGGTGAAAACGAGGGCAATATCCCTATGTTGGTTGAGGCACTGGCTCAATCGCATCGTCGAGGCGTGGAAATAATTCTGGTTTCCTCGGGTGCCATCGCAACGGGTATGCCGTTGCTTGGTCTAACCAGCAAACCAGACGACCTACCCACCAGTCAGGCACTTGCCGCGGTTGGGCAGAGTCGCCTGATTGCTCGGTATCAGGCCAGCCTTGAATCCTTTGACTGGATCGCCGGCCAGGTCTTGCTCACCAGCGAGGACCTCGCCGGAGAAGAAACACGCAATAACGCCAAGGACGCAATCAACCGGCTCGTTGAGCTGGGCGTGCTACCGATTGTGAATGAAAACGACACCGTCGCCACCGCTGAAATCCGCTTCGGAGATAACGATCGATTGGCCGCTTTGGTCGCCGTTTTACTTGAGGCAGACGCCTTGGTCTTACTCAGCGACATCGATGCTCTTTACAACATGCCTCCACAACTGGCCGGTGCCACCAAGATTTCCGAAGTGGCATACGGCCAAGACCTGTCTCACGTTGAAACCGGCGGAACTTCTACCGGTGTTGGAACCGGGGGCGCGGTCACCAAGGTAGCCGCTGCCAAATTAGCCACCGATGGGGGAGTGGACGTGATTTTGACCTCGGTTGGGCAGGTTTCAGATGCCCTAGAAGGCCAGAGCGTTGGCACCTGGTTCAGGGCAAGAAGTTAGGCTTACCTCATGGCATCCGCTCTAGACAAAATCAAGCTAGCTAAACAAGCCGCGAACTCTTTGGGTTTGAGTAGCACCGTGGTCAAGAACCAGGTATTAGCCAACATCGCTGCGTTGTTACCGGAGCGCGCGGCTCAGATCATCGCTGCCAATCAAAAGGACTTAGATCGCGGGGTCATCGAGGGCCTAGCCTCCGGACTTATGGACCGACTTCGCCTCGATGAAAAACGAATCGACAGTCTGGCCGCCGCAGTAACAGAGGTTATTTCGCTCCCGGATCCAATCGGAGATGTGGTTCGCGGCAAAACGTTGGCAAATGGAGTTCGTCTAGCGGAGGTTCGCGTACCTTTCGGCGTTATCGGAGTCATTTACGAAGCCCGGCCAAACGTAACTATCGACATCGCTGCCCTTGCAATTAAGAGCGGAAACGCCGCTGTTTTGCGCGGCGGTAGCGCGGCCCAAGAAACCAATGCAGTCCTGATTCAGCTACTCCAAGATGCTCTTGAGTTGGCTGGCGTAAATCGCGATGCCGTCCAGACCGTAGACGAATTTGGCCGCGATGGCGGCACCCAAATGATGCAGGCCGTTGGTCTGATCGATGTGTTGATTCCTCGCGGCAGCGCGGGTCTGATTCATGCTGTTATCAACGACTCCAAGGTTCCGGTAATCCAAACCGGCGACGGCGTAGTGCACATATTCGTAGACGAGTCTGCTCGACTCGACTGGGCCGTAGACATCATCATCAACGCCAAGACCCAGCGAGTCTCGGTTTGCAACGCCCTGGAGACCCTGTTGATTCACCAGCGTGCCTATCAACGAGTTATGCCAGAAATCATGCAGGCTTTGGCTGCCAAAGACGTGGTTGTCCACGGCGACGAACAGGTTGCCGGCGACTTCGAAAACGTGGTTCCTGCAACCGACGCCGACTGGTCTACCGAGTACATGTCGTTGGATCTATCGGTAAAGGTTGTCGCCGATTTGGATGAAGCATTGGCACACATCGCTGTCTATTCCACCAAGCACACCGAGAGCATTATTACTGAGTCAAACTCGAACGCCGACCGTTTCTTGGCCGAGGTAGACGCAGCAGTGGTAATGGTGAATGCCTCTACCAGATTCACCGATGGCGGCGAATTTGGATTTGGTGCCGAGGTCGGAATCAGCACCCAGAAACTTCACGCCAGAGGCCCCATGGGGCTTCAAGAACTGACCAGCACCAAGTGGTTGGTTCGTGGCGCAGGCCAAATTCGTTCCTAGACTAATCTGTAAGAAACAAGGAGAGTTATGCACCACTTCATTCGCTTGGCAGAAGACGCAGCCAGCAACACCAGC
>CAIYOE010000087.1 GCA_903927775.1 uncultured Micrococcales bacterium
GGTGCCGAAGTTTCCGAGCAGTGGCTACGCAGCACCTACTTTGAGGCAAAGCGCTACAACCTAGCCAAGGTTGGTCGTCACAAGCTAAACCGCAAGCTGGGCATCAACGAGCCAGCCGAGGCCAACACCTTGACCATCAACGATGTTGTGGCAACCCTGAAGTACCTGCTTTTGTTCGACCTATCGATCAAGAACAACGCTTCGGCTAGCAACGCACGTCTTGAGTTCCAGCTGAACCTAGCTGGCCAGCAGGGCACCATCGCTGTTAGCGCAGACGACATCGATGACTTCTCTAACCGTCGTATCCGTTCGGTTGGCGAGCTAATCCAGAACCAGGTCCGTATCGGTCTAAGCCGTATGGAGCGCGTGGTTCGCGAGCGCATGTCGACTCAGGACATCGAGGCAATCACCCCTCAGACCCTGATCAACCTGCGCCCAGTGGTATCGGCAATCAAGGAATTCTTTGGTGCTAGCCAGCTTTCGCAGTTCATGGATCAGAACAACCCGCTTGCCGGTCTGGCCCACAAGCGTCGCCTTTCGGCCCTAGGCCCTGGTGGTATCGCTCGTGAACGCGCACAGATGGAGGTACGTGACGTACACCCATCGCACTACGGTCGTATGTGTCCGGTTGAAACCCCAGAAGGCCCAAACATTGGTCTTATCGGTTCGCTAACCGCCTACGCAAAGATCAACACCTTTGGTTTCATCGAGACCCCTTACGCCAAGGTTGTAGATGGCAAGGTCACCTCAGAGATCGTTTACCTAGATGCTGCAGCCGAAGACGGCAAGGTTATCGCTGGTGCAGACGTACCTCTAAAGGCAGACAAGTCGTTCGCTAACAAGAAGGCTTTCGCTCGTTTCCGCGGAGACGTAGTTGAAGTCCCTTCGGAAGACGTGGACTACGTAGACATCTCGCCTCGTCAGTTGGCTTCGGTTAGCACCTCGCTAATCCCATTCCTTGAGCACGACGACTCGTCGCGTGCACTGATGGGTGCCAACATGCAGCGTCAGGCAGTTCCGCTGATCCGCAGCGAATCGCCATATGTAGGTACCGGTATCGAGCGCGTAGCCGCAATCGACTCGGGTGCCGTTGTTGTCAACGAAGAAGCCGGTGTGGTTTCCGATGTAGACGCCGACGTAATCACCGTGCAGCTAGACAAGGGCGGAATCCGCCAGTACGTGCTGCGCAAGTTTGACCGCAGCAACCAGGGAACCGCAATCAACCAGCGCGCCATCGTTAACGTTGGCGAGCGCGTTGAGGCCGGACACGTTCTAGCCGACGGCCCTGCAACCGAAAACGGTGAGCTAGCTCTTGGTAAGAACCTGCTCGTGGCATTCATGCCATGGGAAGGCCACAACTTCGAGGACGCCATCATCCTGAGCCAGAACCTGGTCAAGGACGACACTCTTTCTTCGATTCACATCGAAGAGTACGAAGTTGACGCCCGCGACACCAAGCTCGGTAAAGAAGAAATCACCGCCGACCTACCAAACGTCTCGCAAGAGGCCTTGGCTCAGCTCGACGAGTTCGGAATCATCCGTATCGGTGCAGAGGTTCGCCCTGGCGACATCCTGGTTGGAAAGGTAACTCCTAAGGGAGAGACCGAGCTTTCGGCCGAAGAGCGCTTGCTCCGTGCAATCTTCAACGAGAAGAGCCGCGAAGTTCGCGACACCTCGCTCAAGGTTCCACACGGCGAGCAGGGCACCGTTATTGGTGTAAAGGTCTTCGACATCGAGAAGGGCGACGACGAACTAGGAGCCGGTGTAAACCAGCGCGTAGTCGTTCACATCGCACAGAAGCGAAAGATCACCGAGGGTGACAAGCTTGCAGGTCGTCACGGAAACAAGGGTGTTATCTCTAAAATCCTTCCGGTAGAAGACATGCCATTCCTAGAGGACGGAACTCCGGTAGACGTAGTTCTGAACCCTCTTGGTATTCCTGGTCGTATGAACTTTGGTCAGGTCCTTGAGACCCACCTTGGCTGGGTTGCCAGCCGCGGTTGGAACGTAGAGGGCACTGCTGCTTGGGCTAACGAGATGGTCGCTGAGATGCGTTCGGGCGAAAAGGGAACCAAGGTTGCCACCCCGATCTTCGATGGCGCCAGCAAGGATGAGGTTGTTGGTCTTCTAGACAGCACC
>CAIYOE010000088.1 GCA_903927775.1 uncultured Micrococcales bacterium
CCTGCCGATCGTGGCTTTCACCAACATTGGCCCGATTGCTTTGGCAGACCTAGACCGCCTGCGCCCATCTTTGCAGCGTGCCGGTGTGGTCATTCACAGCATCGACAAGTTCCCACGTTTGGTGGACTACGTAACCCCGCAGAAGGTTCGCATTGCAGACGCCAACCGCGTTCGCCTTGGCGCTTACCTGTCGCCTGGAACCACGATCATGCACGAGGGCTTTGTGAACTTTAACGCTGGAACCCTTGGAACCGCCATGGTCGAAGGGCGCATTAGCCAGGGCGTTGTAGTCGGAGACGGCAGCGATGTGGGCGGTGGCGCCAGCATTATGGGCACCCTCAGTGGCGGCGGTAAGCAGCGAGTTGCAATCGGTTCGCGCGCACTTCTGGGCGCTAACTCGGGTGTTGGAATCAGTATCGGAGACGACTCTGTGGTCGAGGCGGGTCTTTACATCACCGCCGGAACCAAGGTTGCGATTGTCGATGGCGGCGAACCGCGTTCGGTCAAGGCGTCGGAACTCAGCGGTGTGCCTAACCTGTTGTTCCGCAGAAACTCTGTGACCGGCCGTGTTGAGGTTCTGCCTCGCAGTGGCGTTGGCGTGACCCTAAATCAGCAGCTTCAGAACCTCTAAATTCTGCGGCGGCTGGCCGTTTCTTAGGATCCGGTAACCGAATCCCAGCCCAGACCTGCATCGATGGGTTTGTCGCTGAGGTAAACCGTTGGCTCTTGGTCCGCACCCAAAGCAACAACCTGACCAATTTTCTTGAAGCCTCTGGGCAGAGTTGCCTCAGGGCTAAACGTGGCCAGCAGACCGTGGTCTTCTCCCCCGCCAATCACCCATTTGTGCTCGTATTCGGTTGCGGTCATCTTGCCCTGAGGCGAGGCAGCCAAGGCCTGTGCCGCACCCTCGAGGATTGCCTCAAACCCCTGCAACTGCATTGGCTCAATCACCACGTGCACGCCGCTGGCAGCCGCGATTCTGCTCGCGTCTTTGGCAAGGCCATCGCTGATATCAAGCATGGATGTAGCGCCCACGGTTCCGGCAGCAATGCCCGCCGCGATTGGTGGTTGCGGGCGCCTTTGAACATTCACCCAGTCATCCCAAGCGCTTACCAAATCAGCGTTTCCGCTGGCCAGCAGGTCAAGGCCACAGGCTGCTCGCCCAAGAGTGCCGGCCACCGCCAAAACATCTCCGGGTTGAGCCCCCGAACGCAAAACCGGCTGGCGACCCTGCAGGTCTCCGTGCGCGGTTACCGAAATCACAACTTGCGAGCCGCTGGCAAGATCGCCACCCACCACTGCGCAGCCCGGAGCCAGCGTTTCGCATGCGTCACGCAGTCCATCGGCAAAGGCTTCAAGCCATGACACCAGGGTGGTCTTTGGAACAACCATGGCCACCACCAAAACGGTCGGCTGGGCGCCCATGGCTGCCACATCTGCGATGTTCGATGCCACCGCTTTATAGCCAAGGTCGTAACCCGAGCTCCACTCCAGCTTGAAGTCGTGATCTTGCACCAGTGTGTCGGTGGTGACCACAAAACTGCCACTAGGTGCTGCGATTACCGCTGCGTCGTCGCCCGGACCAACAAGTTCGTGCTCGCCTTTGTTCAGGCGGCTGATGGTGCGCTTAAGGCTGGCGTTTTCACCGATTGATTCGATGGTCTCTGCGGCTGGATTCGAAGGATTTGGCACAAGTCAAAGGTAGCCTGTTACCAATGACTTTTTCATTTCGTACCTACATCCGCCCCTTGCTAGCGCTTGCCGCATTGGGCTTGGCTGTCTCGACCCTGAGCGCCTGTGCCGAGGTGGTGACCCTGGAGTCGGCCCCGGATGCCAACAACCCTAGGTGCGCCTCGGTCACGGTTCG
>CAIYOE010000089.1 GCA_903927775.1 uncultured Micrococcales bacterium
AAAAATGCCCGCACGTTGGCAAGTTGCTGCCAGCGATCTCCTGGCATCTTGGCCAGCAGTGATCCCTTGCCGTGCACTACTTCGTCGTGGCTGATAGGCAGCACGAACTTTTCGTCGTAGGCATAGAGCATGCTGAAAGTCAGCTCACCGTGGTGGTATTTGCGATACATCGGGTCTTTTTGGATGTACTCCAGGCTGTCGTGCATCCAACCCATATTCCATTTGAAACCGTAACCTAGCCCGCCGCCGTCGGTAGGCGCACTAACGCCACCCCAACTGGTGGATTCCTCGGCGATCATCATCACGCCGGGGTTGCGCTTGTAAACGGTGGCGTTTGCCTCCTGCATAAACCGAATGGCATCGATGTTTTCACGACCGCCGTACTGGTTCGGCGACCATTCACCTGCTTCGCGACTGTAGTCCAAATAGAGCATGGATGCAACGGCATCCACGCGGAGGCCATCTACGTGAAATTCCTCAATCCAATAGGTGGCATTAGCCACCAAAAAGTTTCTGACCTCGGTCCGGCCAAAGTCAAAAATGTACGTTCCCCAGTCCGGGTGTTCGCCGCGACGAGGGTCCTCGTGTTCGTAAAGCGGACGACCATCGAATCGCCCAAGTGCCCATTCGTCTTTAGGGAAGTGGGCTGGTACCCAGTCCAGAATCACACCAATGCCGGCCTGGTGCAGTTTGTCTACCAGGTACTTAAAGTCATCCGGGGTTCCAAAGCGCGAGGTTGGTGCAAAGTAACCGGTGACTTGGTAGCCCCAGCTCGGCGCATATGGGTGCTCTGCAACGGGCATGAACTCAACGTGAGTGAATCCCAGCTGCTGAACGTAGGGGATTAGCTCCTCTGCCAACTGTCGGTAACTCAAGCCATTTCTCCAGGAACCAGCGTGCAGCTCGTAGATGCTCATGGGTGACTTCAAGGCATCGCGTTTGGCGCGCACACTAAGCCAACTCTCGTCCTCCCACTGGTAGGTGCTCTCGGTCACGATCGAGGCGGTGGCAGGCGGCAATTCGGTTTGGCGAGCCAGCGGATCGATCTTGGTGATCCAGTGGCCATCCTTGGTCAGGATTTCGTATTTGTACTTGGTGCCAGCGTCCACTCCAGGAATAAAGATCTCCCAGACGCCGGTGGAACCCATCACGCGCATGGCATGAGCAACACCGTTCCAGTGGTTCATTTCGCCAACGACTCGAACCGCCTGGGCGTTGGGAGCCCAAACTGCAAATCGGGTACCGGAGGATTCACCCAGCGCGGTTGACTCCGTGTGCAAGTGCGACCCAAGTGCCTTCCAGAGTTCTTCATGGCGCCCTTCGGAAATCAGGTGAAGGTCAAGTTCGCCTAGGGTTGGCAGGTAGTGATACGGGTCATCGGTTACCCATTCCACGTCGCCCTCGTAATTGGCAATAATTCGGTAATCGGGGCTGGTTTTGGAGGCTAAAACTGCCTGCCATACTCCGTTTTCCAAGTGGGTAAGTTCCACTTGCTTTCCGCCTTCGAGGTTGGCAATCACCCTTTTGGCCAAAGGCTTCAGGCTGCGAATTACGAATCCGCCATCGATGGGGTGCACGCCCAGAATTCCATGTGGGTCGTGATATGCGCCAACACTAACCTTCCAGACGACCCCGGAATCCAGGGTGGGAGCGGAGAGATTCTTTGATGCAGCCTTGCTTGCCATGGTGTTCCCTAGCTCTGCTCTACTCGAAGAATGTGCACTGGTTCGCCAAAGGCGTCTAGTTTCACGTAGTTATGCTCTGACCACTGATAACTTGCACCGGTGATTAGATCGGTTACCTTGAAGCTGCTTCCTGCAGACAACCCAAGCTTTCCTAGGTCAAGGTGAACGGTGGTCTCGCGAACGGCGTGAGGGTCTGTGTTGGCTACCACAATGATGGTGTTCGACTCTAGCGTCGGGCTGTATTGGGCATCGATGTGCTTACTGAAGCAAAGGATCGCAGGGTCGTCGGTGTTGTGAACCTCTAGGTTTCGAAGTTGCCCGAGCGCCGGGTTTTCTTTGCGAATTTGGTTGAGGCGGGTGATGTACCCAGCGATACTTCGGCCGGCCTTTTCCGCTGCCTTCCAGTCACGGGGCTTGTACTCGTACTTTTCGCTATCGATGTGTTCCTCGGCACCTTGGCGTGCCACCGATTCAATGAGTTCGTAACCCGCGTACATTCCCCAGTTTGGGGTGGCCATCGATGCAATAGCCGCACGAATCTTGTGGGCCGGTTTGCCACCGAACTGAAGGTACTGGGTCAAAATGTCTGGTGTACTGACCCAGAAATTTGGACGGAAGAAATCAGCCGTGTGGTGGGCGACCTCGGTTAGATACTGCTCAAGCTCCCACTTGCTGTTGCGCCAGGTGAAATAGGTGTAGCTCTGCTGGAAACCGGTCTTGCCAAGGGCGTGCATCATGGATGGGCGAGTGAATGCCTCCGCCAGGAAGATTACCTCGGGGTGAGCATTGTTTACCTCGCCTATCAGCCATTCCCAGAAGGCAACCGGCTTGGTGTGTGGGTTGTCCACTCGGAATATCTTGACTCCCTTAGAAATCCAAAACAGCACAATCCGCAAAACCTCGTTGTAAATACCCGCTGGATCGATATCAAAGTTGATTGGGTAGATGTCTTGGTATTTCTTGGGCGGGTTCTCCGCGTAGGCGATACTTCCGTCTGCTCGGGTAGTGAACCATTGCGGGTTGCTCTTGACCCAAGGGTGATCGGGACTAGCCTGCAAAGCTAGGTCGAGTGCGATTTCAAGTCCTAGCTTGTTGGCCTTTCGAACGAAGGCTTCGAAGTCTGCCATGGTGCCAAGATCGGGGTGAATCGCATCATGCCCGCCTGCCTCGCCGCCGATTGCCCAGGGAGAGCCCGGGTCCTGAGGCCCTACCACCAAGGTGTTGTTTGGGCCTTTTCGGTGTGAAACGCCAATCGGGTGAATCGGTGGCATGTAAAGAATGTCAAATCCCATTTCCTTGACGGCAGCGAGACGCTTGCCAGCAGTCTTGAAATTGCCGCTGGTCCAGGTTCCAGTTTTTTCATTGAAAACGGCACCTTCGCTGCGAGGGAAGAATTCGTACCAGGCTCCGCAACCAGCCAGTTTGCGCTCGCAAACTACGGTGAACTCCGCAGAGAGAGTTTCTAGCGAGCGAATCGGTTCGTCGGTGATGGCTTGTTTGATTTCTTCTGTCTCCGCCAGAGCGAATCTTGCCTCGGCAGAAGTATCGGTATCGGCCAGTTTCTGTGCGAGCGCCACCAAAAGTTTGGAGTTAGACATACTGCGCGGTTTTTGGGCTGCAGCCCTGGTGAATAGGTTCACGCCTTCCAGGAGCATTAGTTCCTGGTCGATCCCGGCATGAATTTTGATTTCGGCGTTGTGATGCCAGGTCAGGTAGTCATCTGCAAAGGCTCGAATCTTGAATCGATAATTGCCAACCTCAGTTAGGACACATTGTTTGTGCCAGGTATCAGAGCCAGGTGCGCCCGATTGCATTCGGTGAATAGTGTGCGATCCCGAAGGGCTGGTCAGCAATAGTTCGGCGGATACGTCGTCATGCCCCTCGCGAAAAACGTTAGCCGAGAAGGTAATGACCTCGCCGGCGAATGCTTTGGCCGGCCATCGACCACCATCGATGCTTGGTGAAACACCGAGTATCGGCAGGCGACCAATCGGTGATGGGTGACGGTATTCGATTTCGTTGCTCACTCTTTGTAATTTAGTGAACTCCAGGACCTGTTCAGTGATTTAGCCCTAAGGCTTTACTTGTTCGTTGCACAACGCTGGTTCTCTTTGGCTGCCCTAGCCAGCTATTGATTGGCCCTTGACTCGCAAAAGTGCCATCGATGCACCGGACATAATCAACTCAGATTCGCCGGCAATTTCGGTGATTTCGGTCGGTGGTAGTTCCCAAGCGCTATTCCAAAGCAACTCGTAGGTTTCGACCCCGAGCTCCTTTGGCAACTGAACAATCAATTCGGTTTCCGCACCGTGAACAACTAGCAGAGTCTCGTTGGTTGCGCCATCGATGCCAATGTTTTGACTAAAACGCATCACAGTCCTGGTCTCGGAGTTCTGCCAATCCTCGCCCGTCATCATTTGCCCATTGGAGTTGAACCAGCGAATCCGGTCGAGGCCAACATCGATGCGTTCGAATGATCCGAAGTTATTTGGACGCAGGGTCGGGTTATCCTTGCGGAGCCTGGTCAGGTAACTAAACGTGGCTTCGACATCCTGCTGTGCTCTACTGAGGTCCCAGTTAACCCAACTTAGGTTTGAGTCTTGGCAGTAGGCGTTGTTGTTGCCAAGTTGAGACTTACCGCGCTCATCGCCAGCGGTGACCATGGGTATTCCAGCGCTAAACAACAGCGTTCCAAGCAGATTTCGAGCGCTCTTGCGTCTCATCGCTCGAATGCCTGGGTCAGCGGTGTCTCCCTCAACTCCAAAGTTGAAGGAGTAGTTGTTATTCGTGCCGTCGCGGTTGCTCTCGCCGTTTACCTGGTTGTGCTTGACGTTATAGGAAACAAGATCCTTCAACGTGAAACCATCGTGCGCGGTAACAAAGTTGACAGTTCCAAGAGGTCCTTGAGTTCCCCCAACGATATCTCCTGATCCGGCCAGGCGAGTTGCTAAATCGCCAACGCCATTCCAGTACTTTCCGCTGTTTCGAGCGTTGGCAAGATCGGTAAGCCAGAACTTGCGAACGCTGTCGCGGTACCGGTCGTTCCACTCGCTGAAGCGATCGGGAAAGTTGCCGGTCTGCCAACCTCCCAGGCCCACATCCCAGGGTTCCACAATCAGCTTTGCCTGCGAAACAATTGGGTCAGACTGCATGGCGTTTAACAGTGGGTGATTCGGGTTGAAGGTGTTGCTTTCGTCGCGCGCCAGAGTGGCCGCAAGGTCAAACCTAAAGCCATCGATCTGCATCACTTCGGTCCAGTAGCGCAGGCTGTCCATGGTCAGGTCCACTACGTGAGGATTCGCAAAGTTCAACGAGTTACCGCAGCCAGTGGTGTCCTGATACCACCCTTTGTCGTCTAGCCGGTAGTAACTTGAGTTATCCAGACCTCGGTAGCTGTAGGTGAGTCCACCTCCGCCACCTTCGGCAGTGTGGTTGTATACCACGTCGAGAATCACCTCGATTCCGGCACGGTGTAGCTCGCGAATGGCCGTCTTTAATTCATTGATGATGAACTCTGGCCCTTTTTCGCGCATCTTTCCGGAGGCGTATCGTGGATGCGCGGAGAAAAAGTTGATGGTGTTGTAACCCCAGTAGTTAAACAACCCCATGTTCATGAGCCTTGGCTCAGAAATGAACATTTGTACCGGGAGCAGTTCCACCGAAGTCACACCGATTTTTAGAAGGTGTTGGATGGTGTCTGGGTGTCCGAGTGCGGCGTACGTGCCTCGGATGTCGTCTGAGAGTGCCGGGTTTCCGCGAGTAAGTCCGCGCGCGTGCGCCTCGTAAATGATTGTTTGGTCCAGGGGAACGCGTGGTTTTTCAACGCCTTGCCAGTCAAACTCCTCGGAGATAGCTACGCAATAATACTCGCGGGCTGAAAGGCGCTCGACGGCTTTGGCATAGGGGTCGATCAAAAGCAACGATGGGTTAAACGCGTTCCTTGGTGCGGAAGGTCCGTCGGCTTTTAGTGCATACTTTACGCCGACCTTCAGTTCAGGAGTGCTTGCCTCCCAGATGTCGTATTCGCCCTTGGTCAGGTCGATGTACTTGATGACATTTCTTGGATTAGACGGATCGAGAATGCAAAGTTGCAACCAAGATGCCGTAGCCGAGTAAACGCGAATGTATCCAACGCCATCGGCAAAGGTAACGCCCAGGCGGTGTGGATTGATTTGGATGTTTGTAACTGTGTTCGGCATTGCTGAGAATCTTACTTTGTAAAAACCGACTAACTCTTTACTAAAAGTTAGGTTCCTGCGAAAGCCAATCAAACTTATTTTCAACTCAAACTAGGCTTGTTCCGTGGGCACTTATCTAGATCACGCCGCTACAACTCCGCTTAGGCCCTCCGTTGTGGCACTAATGACGCAATCCTTGCTGACCCAGGGCAACGCTTCGTCAGTCCACAGCTTCGGTCAAAGAGCCAGGCAAGTAGTAGAGCAAGCCCGAGAGGATATCGCGGCTTCCTTAACAGCCGATCGCAATGAAGTCATATTCACTTCGGGAGGCACCGAAGCCGACAACCTTGCGATTCAGGGACTTTACTCGAGTCGTAACCGTGGCGACGAATTCAAGCGACCAATCGTTATCTCTGCAGCAACCGAGCACCACGCCGTTTTGGAACCTATCGAATGGTTGGTTGCAAACCGCGGCGCTCAAGTTCATTTGCTTCAAACCGACATCAATGGCCACATCAGCCTCACTGAATTGGAGCAGTTTCTGGCCCAAAATGCTGCTGAAGTAGCCCTGATTTCATTGATGTGGGTCAATAACGAGACTGGGGTCATCCAGGACATCCCTGCCATTAGCCGATTGGCTGAACGGTTCGATGTGCCTGTACACAGCGATGCAGTAGCCGCTCTGGGCCACATGCCAGTTGATTTTGCCGCAAGCGGATTGGCGGCCATGAGTATCACCGGCCACAAAATCGGCGGGCCGGTGGGTCAGGGTGCGCTTTTGGTGTCTCGCAAGACCAAACTGGATCCAATTTTCCACGGCGGGGGACACGAGCGTGGAATGCGCCCGGGAACCCTAGATCCAGCAGGTTCCAGTGCCTTGGCGCTCGCGGTCAAAAGCGCAGTTGCAGATTTACCCGCCGAGGTTGGCGCCTGGCTGGAATTGAATCGGCGGGTGGTGGAAGGTGTGGCAAGCGCGGTTCCAGAGGCAATTTTGGTGGCCGGTGAACTAGAAGTGGTCTCCGAGCGAGTGCCGAATATCGTGGACTTTATCTTTCCAGGCTGCTCCGGCGACTCGCTCCTCTTTCTGCTGGATGCCTGTGGAGTCGCGGTCTCTAATGGATCGGCTTGCACGGCAGGAGTTACCAGCGCATCGCATGTTTTGCTTGCCATGGGTTACTCTCAGCGCGATGCATCGTCTTGTGTGCGCGTCTCGCTTGGGCACACCAGCACCGAGTCGGACATCGATGCCTTTTTGCAATACTTACCTGAGGCGTATGAACGCGCAAAGGCTGCCGGATTCACCTCCTAAACGGTTAGGTTTTTGGCCCCTTTTCACGGACAATTGACCTGTGAAAGTTCTTGCAGCAATGTCCGGTGGCGTCGACTCCGCAGTGGCCGCCGCCCGCGCCGTCGAGGCAGGGCACGAGGTAGTTGGCGTGCATTTAGCGCTTAGCCGAAATGCCGGCACACTCCGCACCGGCTCTCGCGGTTGCTGCACGATCGAAGACAGTATGGATGCCCAAAGGGCTGCGAACCTTCTGGGTATTCCGTTTTACGTTTGGGACTTCTCCGAGAAGTTCAAAGCCGAGGTCGTAGACGACTTTATTGCTGAATATTCGGCAGGTCGAACCCCAAACCCATGCATGCGCTGTAACGAGCGAATCAAGTTCGCGGCCCTACTGGAAAAAGCTTTGGCGCTTGGCTTTGATGCCGTGGCCACCGGACACTACGCCGAGGTGCGCGAGGGCGAGTCGGGTTCCTTGGAGCTTCATCGTTCTCCTGCACTGGCAAAAGACCAGAGCTATGTTTTGGGCGTGCTAACCGCCGAGGAACTCAAGCACGTGATGTTCCCAATCGGTGCCAGTGCCGATAAAGCTAGCGTTCGCGCCGAGGCCGATGCTCGCGGACTTTCGGTGGCCAATAAGCCTGATTCATACGACATCTGTTTCATCCCAGAGGGCGATACTCAGGATTGGCTAGCCGACAAAGTCGGTGTCGCTCCAGGAGCGATTGTGGACCGCGATGGTTCGGTTTTGGGTCAGCACCAAGGGGCTCACGGCTACACGGTTGGTCAGCGCAAGGGCTTAAATATTGGGCGTCCAGCCATCGATGGAAAACCGCGTTATGTGCTTGAAATTCGCCCCAAGGAAAACACCGTTGTGGTTGGCCCACAAGAGGCTCTTGCAATCGCCGAGCTAGCCGGTAGCCGTTATACCTGGTGCGGGCTTGGTCCTGTCGATGAATCGTCTTGGTTCGACTGCCACGTGCAGGTTCGGGCTCACGGAGACGCGCTCGAGGCCGCCGCCGCTGTCATCGATGGAGAACTTGTGATCCGACTAAATGAGCCGGTTTACGGAGTGGCTCCCGGGCAGACTGCGGTGCTTTACCTTGGCAGCAGAGTACTTGGTCAGACCACTATCGATCGCACCGTGAGCGCTGTGGACAACCCGGTTTTGGCCGGTAAAAATGTTGGCGCCAACGCCTAGGCTTATGCCGTGGAGCAACTAGATCACGAGCAGGCGCAAGCCCAAATCAATCAACTGGTAGACCAGATCAACCAGCACCGTGCCGCGTATTACCAGGGCAACACGGTATTAATCAGCG
>CAIYOE010000090.1 GCA_903927775.1 uncultured Micrococcales bacterium
CCAGGTGAAGACCAGCAGCAAGACCGGAACCGCCAGGAAGAATAAACGAATCCAGGTTTGGAAGGTCCTTGTTGTAGTGGTCAATCGCAGCTTCTAGGGCATCAATCCACTCGTCTCCAACACGTAGCGGCTCGTATTCGTAATATTCGTTCAGCGGGTTCGATAGGTCTGCACCTAGGTCGAAAAGGTCGTTCTGAATTTGGCTCAGCAGGTGCAGAGTCTCGGCATCAAACTCGTTGAGGGCCAATGAAACAGCAACACCGATTGCGCTGTTTGCTTCGTCTACGTCGGCGTAGGCTTCGATGCGTGGATCGGTCTTACGGGTACGACTAAAGTCGCTGAGACCCGTCATTCCTTCGTCGCCGGTTCGGGTGTAAATCTTAGTTAGGTTGACCATGTTTCAAGTCTAGGCTTGTAGCATGCTCTTTCTTCTCCCGCCAAGTGAAACCAAGGCAATTGGCGGCGGAAGCCTCACGATTCAACAGGCGGCGCTTACTTTTGGCGGGCTCAATACCGTTCGTGAAAAGGTCTTGGCAGAGTTAGTTAGGGTTTGTAAAAAACCCGCTTTGGCGGCTCAAGTTCTTAAACTGAGCCCAAAGCAACTCGCGGCCATTGAGGTTAATCTGCAAGTGTCCCAGGCCCCCACAATGCGCGCTCTGGAGCGTTACACCGGCACTCTTTACGACGCAATTGCGCCTGGTTCATTGAGTGCAGAAGCCTGGCTAAGGTCCAAGCAGACCGTGCTTATCCAGTCGCCACTTTTTGGTTTGATTCCTGCCACGGACTTGATTCCTAACTATCGGCTCTCCGGCACCACGGTTTTGCCAAAGGTTTCACTCAAGAAGGTTTGGCCGGCGGCGCATGAGCCAATTTTTGGCAGGTTGGCTCAGGGTTTGATTGTGGACTTGCGATCCAAGACCTACGTCGATCTAGCCCCAATTCCCTCGACCATTGACTCGGTTTGGGTAGAGGTAGTTAGCCGCGAGAGCAATGGGCAATTAAGAGCGTTGAATCACTTCAATAAGTTGGCCAAGGGGCTTTTGATGCGTGCCATTTTGGAGGCGCCGTCTGCGCCAGAGTCAATTGATGACCTGTCCTCGATAGCGTCCAAAATAGGCATGGAACTTTACCTGGATGAAGCCAAACGTCAGTTGGTTTTGGTCACCGATCAGATTGTGAAATCAAAACGGGTTTAGCCTCGCCGAATTAGTAAAGTACGACCGGAGCGTTTTCTGGCAGCTTGATGATTCCGTCTGGTAGTGAAATAGTGCTCTGAACGTAACCGTAGTCGTCGAAGTACAGGTACCCCGGGACCAGCCAAATGTTTTGACTGGCATCCAGAATCTGCATCAGCGTTGCCTGGCTTGAGTTGAGCGAAATCAGATTGGTGCTGGGCTGATCCACGCATGGCACTGGGTCCACAATGACAACCGGGTCTGTGCCGGCACCGGGGTCAACTGGCGCCGGGTCTGCTACAACTGGATCGGGGGTTGGGTAAACCGTTGAGCACAGAGGCGGGTAGCTGGGGTAGGGGCGGTCGCTGCCCCAGTTGAAATCGTTGTTGGTGTAGAAAGCTCCCGACCACTGCCAGGTTCCAACTCGTTCTGCCGCCTTGACTGGCGAAAGGGTGTCGAATAATCCGGCGTCTTTCGCGATGGAGTTGGTGCCGGACATATTCACAACTTGCCCAGACATTCCGTTCCAGTAGATGTACCAAGAGATAGTGGTTGGCTGGCCTTCAACAACCAGGTTTGCCATCACGGTTGAGCCCCAGACATCGCTCTGATAGGTGAGCAAAACAGAGTTATCCTTGGCGTGCTTGAGAGAAGTGACGGTTTGGTAACCCAAAGAATCGAATACCTTGCTTGCAAAATCGTAGGCCTCGGACTGGCTAGGAGCCTTGGAGGACATTGGAGGCAAATACTCACACGGCGCAGGATCGGTTGTCACGTCTGATCCGGCTGAAGAATCACTTGGGGCTGCAATCGGAGTGCAGTCTGGATAAACCGCTGCAGCCTGGTTGTAGTAGTACCAGTAGTTGCTGTTGCCGCCCTTGTAAATGACAATTCCAGCAGAGTTGCTGGACCAGGCATCTTGGCTGGTTGGGTCTGTTCCTACAAAGTAGTTGGTCTGGCCCGAGTATTCATCTACCCAAGAGTGAACCGAGTCTTTGAGGCCAAATGCGCTGGCAATTGCGGTGCCAAGTTCTTTAGGGTTTTGGTTTGCCACCAACTGATAAACATGCCCGGTGCTGGCCTTGTTGGAAAGTGAATCTGCCGGAACGTACTTGGTGATTACGGAACCGCACCATCCACGCCAAATTCCGTAGCAGCCCATTTTCATATCGGAGCCGACCCCGGGAGCCATGATTGAAGAAGACATGGAATTGCCAGCCTTTGGGCCGCTTTGAGAAGTTTGGGTACCAACGCTTTGGTTATCTGACATGACGATGTTCAGCTTTGGATTTTTCTTTGTTGCCGGTTTGCGGTGCTTAGTTGGCTTGCCGGACTTAGATTGGCCAGCAGAGCCAGTTTGGGCAGATGAGCCACCTGGAGCCACTTTTGCTGTGTCTTGAGGTGCCGGTGGGACGTTACCTGCAGCATCGCCGCTCTGCGAGAGAGTTTGCCCGCCATTAGCAAGCATCGCGGGATCTGATACCTGCCCACGCATAAGCCCAAAGCTAAGGAAAGCGGCAGCCGAGCATGCCATGGCAGCTCCGACAAAAGCGGCTCGACCAATGCGGAAGCCGTGCCAAACGCTCTTGGTGCGAACTGGCGCCAGCGCTGCCTCTGCTCTAACCGCGCGATACACCAGGCTGTCGTGTGGAGCCTGGAATTCACTGCCGAGTGGATCTAGAGACTTGATACTCTGATCCAGCTGCTGGTCGCGCTGCGCCTTGGAAAGTGTGGTTGCTTTTTTCTTAGCCATATCAAGCAAGTGTTGGCATGTACCTAGTTATTACAAATTAGTTTTTGGATTCCAGCAATTTGTTAAAAGCCTCGCGGGCTCGGCTCAAACGCACGGTGGCGGCGTTTGGCTTTATACCCAGGACCATCGCCACGTCTTTGATGGACATCTCATCGAAGGCAACCATGGCAAGGATCTGTTGCTGTTTGGGCTTTAGCTGATTCCAGCATTCGCGAATATGCAGATCTTGGACCACAACGGACTCGGCAGACGGGCTGCTAACTGGAACCGAGAGCGCAACGACTAGCTTTTTAGAAGTCACTTCGCGTCTGCGGTGATTGTTGATCAGGTTCTGTGCGATTTGGCAAAGCCAACCAAACTCCCGATCCGTATCCTGAGGCGCTTGATCGCGCTTGCGATAAGCGATTTCGAAAACGTCGGAGCAGAGGTCTTCTACCAGACTGCGATCAACTCGCCTGGCGATGAACGCGGCGATGCGAGGCAGGTTGGCCTTGTACTGCTCCGCAAACTGGTCTGGTGTCACTAGGCCAGTGTATTTCGCCTAAAGCAGTTCG
>CAIYOE010000091.1 GCA_903927775.1 uncultured Micrococcales bacterium
CTGATTCGTTCCATTTTGGGCAAAGGTGTCAGGTAGCGAACCAACTCGCTGATCGCGTTTGCCCGTTGCTCTGGGTTGGCAATCAAAAACTCGCGGTCCTCGACCGATTGCGCAAGGTGCCACATCAGTCCTGTGACCACCTTGATTACGGTGTCGCGTCCACCCGCCAGAAGCACATTGGCGATTCCCTGCATCTCGCCGCGGGTGATGACCTTGCCGTCTATCTGGATTTGGCTTACAAAGTCCCAAATGTCGCCGCCCACAGTGCCGTTGACCGCCACGGGATTTGCTTCGGCGGCATCGAAAACCCTATCCAGGTAGGCCTGAAGCTCGACACCGGAACGAGGCCCTTCAACGTGAATCGAATCACCTTCGTGCTTTTTGTATGCCCCTGCGGTCCAGACATCGGGACCCCAAGACAGCCACTCATCAAAGTCCTGCGGCCTCTTATAAACAATGGTTAGGCAACCAATGACGTATGGTAGGGCAAGGTCCCGACCGACCTCGAAGCGTTCCAGCTTGGCCAGGTTTCCTAGAAACCGCGCGGCGAGTTCCCTGAACTGTGGAGCGAGGCCGGCTAGGTATTCGCTGTGGAAATAGGGCTGCGCGGCATCGCGGAAAAGAGTGTGCCGGGGAGGGTCTACCTCAAGCGGCAGTTGCTTGTAATCGCGAACGTCGCGGTCGCCTTGGAGGTCGCTAGAGTAACCTTCGTAGTCCTTGAGGGCATTACGAACCTGAGTAAATCCGCGGATTTCAGAGTTATCAACCGGCGCTGGCATGTCTAGATTCTAGGGCTCAGTTACGCTTTGCAAAGTGCGCTGCGATGGTGGTTTGCGCGCGATGCAATCGGGTAACCAACTCGGCTTGGCGGATCCCCAAAGCCTGCGAAACATCGCTCATGGTTCGTTTCTGGATCAACAGGCCGGTTGCAACGCCTTGTAGCGCACTCGGCAACTCGGCAATGGCCTGCGCCAGCTGCTCCTGAGTTAGACCACTTAGGTCCGGCGCGGGTTGGTCGTCAAAAGTTACATCAAGGTCGAAATCGCTCATGCTTTGCCACCTTCCACTGTGAAAACCGAACGGTACTTTTGCACCACGCTGCGCAGCCCGATGCCACAAACCCCAACCATTTTGCCGGCTCGGTAGTAGCCAAAAACACAGTCTCCACTGAGTTCGCCATCGATGAGTTTGATCTCGTCGGCCAGGCCGAGCAGACCGTAAGCCAAGATGTGCATGTCGTACTGGTCGCTCCAGAAAGACGGAATCGGGGCAAAGCCCTCGTTCAGAACCTCATTCAGTTCCGCGGGTGCCGCCGCTGCGCCACCCACTCCGTCGCCCAGCATGGTAGCCACTACCTTGCCAACTCGCTTGGCGGAATCGGTCGGGATGTTCCAATGCTCAACTCGGCGAGGGATTTCATCGAAAATCGGGTTCACAAACCGGGCCACATCACCGATGGCAAAGACGTTATTCCAAGGCGCACCATTGGACGCACGAACCGCCCGAAGCGCATCGTCGGTAAGCACTCCGGCAGTGACATCGATGTCATTGCCCTGCAGCCATTCGGTATTCTCGTGCGAGCCAATCGCCTCAACCAGCACTTCGCATTCCAAAACCGTGCCGTCGTCTAGAACCGCACCTTCGACCCGCGAGCTACCGAGCAAGTCGACAACCTTGCGTTTCATAAAAAACTCAACGCCCTGAGACTCGTGCCGGCGTTGCAACTCACTGGCCAGCTTAACGCCCAAGGGACGCACAATCGGGTAAGTGCCGGGGCCAACAACCTTGACATCGCAGCCTAATTTACGAGCGGTGGCGGCCACCTCGCAGCCGATAAAGCCGCTGCCCATAATCACAACTTTGGCACCGGGAACCAACTCGGCTCGCAAGCCGATTGCGTCATCCAGGGTTCGAACAGCATGGCGACCCGCCAGCATTCCATTAGCCACCTCGAGGCGCCTCGGGCGAAGTCCCGTTGCCACAATCAAGACGCCGTAGGGGTAGACCTCGCCGTTGGCGTCGGTCACGGTTTGGTGCTCTAAGTCCGCCGAAACAACGCGACTGCCAAGAACCCAGTTCACATCTTGGGTGGCTGTCCGCTGCAAGAAAGCAACCGCCTCGTGGCTCACCTCGGTGGCCAGCACTTCTTTGCTCAGCGGCGGACGGTTATATGGCGCGTAAGGCTCATCGCCGATGGCTGTGATTGGGCCTAGGTAGCCAAAACGGCGCAGCGCCTCGGCGGCACGCAAACCGCCCATCGATGCGCCAACAATCACAACCGGATGCTGCACTGCTACCTAACCGAACCCAGACCGACCGCAAAAAACCGCACGAAAACCTGGGTGCTAAAAACGTTTCTTAGTCGACCAGAAAGATTGCCTGCATCGGGCAGACATCAATAGCGGCCTCGATGTTGCCGCGCTCGGAGTCATCGGCGGTGGCCGTGTACTCGAGCTTGTCATCGCTGTTCAAGCGGAAAATATCTGGCGCCTCAAAGACACACTGGCCGTAGTGCTGGCACTTTTCCATGTCTACGTAGATCTTTAGCATTTACTTCTCCTCGACGGTTGATGGGTAAAGGTCTTTGCTCGGGGTGCGGATTCCTCGGAACTCCCAGTCGCCACCCATTGCTGTGGACACTACTTCTTCAGACGAAGTCGGCTGGGCACCGACATCGGTGCGAATCGGGGTCGGGCCTTCAACAATGTGGTTGGTCAGGCGCCCGAGGCCCTCGACCTCAACCTCGACTACGTCGCCTGGCTGAACCGGGCGGCTAAATGCCGGGGTGCCACTGAACAGCATGTCGCCAGGGACCAGAGTGATGGTGCGCGCGATGTCGGCCACCAGGTAGTGCATGTCCCATTCCATGTTGTCGGTGTTGTCGTCTTGAACGACCTTGCCGTTCACAATGGTCTGGATTCGCTTGTTGCGGAAATCCCATTCCGTCACCATTCCCGGGCCGACGGGGGCCAGGGTGTCGGATCCCTTTACGCGCAGCATTGAACCGGCGTCGGTGTCTCTAAAGTCGTGCAGGCCGTAGTCGTTTCCAACCGAATATCCAGCGATGTATTCGCCGGCTTCTTCAGGGGAAATATTGCGAGCGGTCTTGCCAATGATGATCACAATTTCGCCCTCGTAGTTGAGCCACTTGCAACCGGCCGGGCGAACCACGGCTCCGTTGTGAGTGTTAAGAGCGGTGATCGGCTTGTGAAAATACGTTGGAGCAGCAGGCAGCTTGGTCATGAACTCCTGGGTGCGGCTGTCGTAGTTCAGGTGCACAGCGATGATTTTGGTCGGTTCGCTAGGTGCCAGGTGAACTGCATCCTTGATCGCCACTTTGCGGCCATCTGGGGCAATGAGGTTTTCACCCTGGCGCAGCACCTGCACCGGGTAACCTTCTAGCAAAATGCGGCGGTATTCAGTCACGCGAAAGCACCAGATCCTTAGGTAGTGGGAAACCGCCCTCTGGACGAGGGAAGTAGACGTGCACCTGGCCGGTGCCAATCGAGTTTTCGTATTCAGAGTACATAACGCCCTTGGCGGTGTTTGCCTCTTCGCCCGTGGCACCTGCCATGGCTAGCCAGTGATAGAAGTTAGCCTCGGGCTTTACCTTCTTGAACTCTGGCATGTTGTCCAAAATGGCTCCGTGGTTGCCGGCCATCATCCATTCCAGAACCTGATAGTCGGCCTCGCGCGCCTCAGCGCTAAAGATGTGGCTTGGGTCGCTGGCCTCGTGCTTACGAAGGTCGCGTAGCTTGTGGAAGGTGTGGCTTAGCGCACCCGAGGCAAGTAGCAAAACCTTGCTGTCGCTGTCGCGGATTGCCTCGCCAAGAGCACGGCCGGCACGAATGAAGTCCTCGTGGGTTCCGGTTTGGCACACCGACATGCTGACCCACTTTTTGTCATCCAGGCCGCGGCCCAGGTAGTGCCA
>CAIYOE010000092.1 GCA_903927775.1 uncultured Micrococcales bacterium
GTAACTGATTGCGCCAAGGTGCTCCAGGTGTAACCGCGATATTGCAGCAGAACGCCATCGTGGCTAAGTACGTAAATGTCGCTGCCACTGTCGGATGCGATTATTTTGGCCCCGTTTGTTACAAAACCAAGGTTTCGGCTGTCTCCGCCCACGACGCAAAGGCTAACGCTGGTCGAGCTAGCCTGCGCCACAAGGATGAGTATCTGGGTTTCGCCCGACCACTCGATTGACACCGGAGTCCCGACTCCCGCCGACTCGGTGTGTGGCAGCCCCAAGCCAATCGGCATGCCGGTCTTGTCTCGGATAACCGAAGCCACAACAACCCTGGTGCCCAACTTCTTGTTCGTTATTAGCAAAGCCACGCGCGCGCCCTCGGCGCTAAGGCTAAAGTCCCGGATTTTGTAGTCCTTGAGCCAAGGGACAGTCAGCCAGAGGGCATTTCCGTTACTGGGTAAAACTTGGATGGCGGCCGAGCCCGCTTTAGTCACAGACCAAAGCATTCCCCGACGATCAAACTGGGGCGCAAGCAGGTCGGCGCGACTATCCACCAAAGTCGGATTCGGGGATAGTTGCCCAAGTCGAACCCGATAAATGCCTCGGGAGGATCTAAGTGCAAGAGTCTTTTCGTCTGCGGTCAAAGCAAACTCATTTGCCCCCACAAGTGCAATTGCCTGCCGACTGCCGGTTAGCTGCGAACCCGAAGGAGAAGACATCTGCTCCAGATTGCCGCCGATAAGCGCAACTGGCGCAAAGGTGCTTGAGCCAATGGAAGCGGGTTGGTAACTAGAAATTTTTTGCGGGGTGCGGTCGATCAAAATCTGAACCTTAGTCACCGTTGGTAACTGCATCAGAGTTGATTGCAGCTGGGCCAAGAAAAACTGTTTAGAGGACTGCGAGGCTAATAGAGCCGCGGCGTTCAAGCTCACCTGAGCGGTGCCTTTTTCCACTGTCACCGCATCGATGGCAAGTTTGGTGTCCAGCGGCATAGTGGTTTCCACCGCTCCAGCCAACCAGGGGCTCGGGCCAGCTAGAAGAGCAGTTACAAGACGGGTGGCAGTAGATGCCCTAGACGGGAACCAACGCAGATCCGGAACCAGGTAGTTGTAACTATGGTCGAAGAAGTAGACCGAGTAAGAGTGGAAGATAACGTCGAACACCGGGCGAATCAAAACAATGGCATTCGGAGCCTCAGAGATTCGCCACTGCCCGTGTACCTGAACCAGTTTGAAATCTAGGATCCGAGTCACCGGCTGAGCGTTTGCCTGATAGTGACCATCGGCGTCTACCGTGGCAGCCACATTGATGGAAACCGCGGCCGTATTATTCGGCAGGCTGGTGAGGGTAAGGGAGCCCTGTTGAATCAGGACCTGGTCGTTCGGGCTCCATTTTGCTCTGAAGGCAGGAGCCAGGAAATCCCGTGCGGTTTGGTAGTCGTTCTGCGGACCGGTTGCGGCATTCAGAAAGCTATTGATCACCTCCACCTGGGTTTGACCATTCACGGGGCCGCTCGGAGAGTAGTAAAGGTAGTCGGAGTTCTGGCCGTCTTGCACCGATGGGCCGTCTAGCACCTTGGAGTTGGTTGGCAACTGTGCGCAACCGGTGAAAGCCGCTGCCAGCGCTGTGGCCATGAAGATGGCTACCAGAGCCTTACCAATCCCAGGACTCGGGCTAATCATTGTAAAAATCCTCCGGAATGTCCCAGAGCGCCTTGGCTGGCGGCATTGGTAGCGGAGAGTGTGCGAATACCGTGCCCTTTTGCAGCGGAAGAGTCAATCTGAAACAGGCACCCTTGCCGGGCGATGCCCAAACCTGCAACCAACCATTGTGAAGGTTGGCATCCTCTTGACTAATGGCCAAGCCCAGTCCCGTTCCACCGCTGGTGCGCTGACGGGCAGGATCGGCTCGCCAGAATCGGTCGAATACGCGATCCAGCTGCTCTCGGCTCATACCGATCCCGTAGTCGGTCACGCTGATTGCAAAGGCTCTTTCGTCTGCTGCCACATGAACATCGATGGGTTTGCCCTCGCCGTGTTCAACTGCGTTGGCAAGAAGGTTGCGCAGCAGTCGCTCGATTCGCCGACCGTCAATTTCGGCCTCCACCAACTGGTTGGGCAAGGAGATATTAATTTTGGTGCCTTTAGATCGTGCTAGTGGCTCGATCGAGGCGATAGCAGAACCGATAACGTACTGGATGTCCTGCAGCTCCATGTTGGCTCTGACGCCGCCGGCATCGAATCGGCTCAGCTCAAGAAGGTCTCCCAGCAGGGCCTCAAAGCGGATGATCTGGTCATTCAAAGTCTCGGCATCTTTTTTGAGCGAGGGAGCCAGTTTGTCGCGGTTCCTAAAAATCAGGTCGCCACTGATTCGAATGGTGGTCATCGGGGTTCTAAGTTCGTGGCTTACATCGGAGACAAAGCGCTGTTGCATTTGAGAAACGCTCGTCACCTTAGTGATTTGCTTCAAGAGGCTGTCGGCCATTCGATTGAAGGAGCGACCCAGCGTGGCAATAACGTCTTCGCCTTTAGCGGGCACACGTTGCTCTAGGTCTCCATCAGCGATGCGCTCCGCGACTTCGGAAGCCACCAGAATTGGTCGGACCAGCCAGTTAGTTACAAAAAAGCTAACCAAACCAATCATGAGAATCGAGAACAGGCCGCCCACCACCAGTGTGCGCTGCACAAAATCCAGTGTGTCTTGTTCGCTTTGCAGATTGAAAACCAGGTACAGCTCGTAGGCGCCGGCAAGCGGGATCTGAATAGGAGCGCCCACCACCAGACCTGGATGGTTACCAAAGGAATCTTTGATGGTCACCGATTGGTATTGCAAACGCGAACTGGCAGCCGCAACCTTGGTGCGGAATTCTGGAGCGATCACCGAAGTATCCAGGGCAGAAGAGATTGGGCTTTGCAAAACCAGCGATGGGTCTTGCTGGCCAGGCGTCCTTAGCAAAGCCACCTTTCGATCCTGATTGCTGGTGTTGGATTCGAGACTCGGGACCACGGAATTCATTAGCGTTTGCAGGGCGACTTCATCGGTGACATTGGCGGCACTGAAGGTGTTTTGAACCTGCACTACTGATCGCTGCGACTCGTTCAATACCTGGTTGAGTCGAGTATTGAATAGTCCGTTTCCGATTGAATAGGACAGGAAACCACCGAGCGCGGTGAGCGCAATACCACTTAGAACGACTGTAGAAGCAACCGCACGCGCCTGGATGGAGCGCCGCAAAATGCCGATCAACGACTTGGGAAAGCCCAAGGTTTTCACTTAGTTCAGGCCAGCCTTGTAACCAACGCCGCGCACGGTTAGCACAATCTTGGGGTCATCCGGATCGTCTTCGATCTTGGAACGAAGGCGCTGAATGTGCACGTTGACCAGACGAGTGTCGCCCATGTTTTGGTATTCCCAAACATCTTTGAGCAGGTCTTCGCGACGGAAAACACGCTTGGGGAACTGGGCTAAGGTCGCCAGCAGCTTGAACTCCAGCGGAGTCAGAGCGATTTTTTCTTCGCCGCGACGCACCTCGTGGCCAACGATGTCCAGAGTTAGCGGGCCAATAGCCAGGGTGGTCGTGGCGTCTTCTACCACAATCTTTGGTGGTTTGAGCGAGTTCTTGATACGCACCATTAGCTTTTCTGGTTGCCACGGCGACTTCTCAAAATAGTCGTCGGCTCCGGCACGGAAGGCTTCCTCCATGTCTTCTGCTTCGCTACGCGCGGTGACCATGATGATCGGCGTGCCCGAGAACTCACGGATGTCGCTAACCAGTTCGATTCCGCTTCGGCCAGGAAGTTGAATGTCCATTAGAACCAAACTCGGTTTGGTTTCTTTGAATAGGTCTACAACCAGCGCGCCATCCCCGACGGAAACGACTTCGAAGCCCGCCTCAATCAGCCAACGCTCGAGTGTCTCGCGAAGACGAAAATCGTCTTCTACAAGCATGATCTTGTCGGTCACGAGAATCCTCTTTGCCTAGTACCGGTAGTGCTCTGCCTTGAAAGGGCCACAAACCGGAACCCCGATGTAGTGTGCCTGTTCTTGGGTCAACTCGGTTAATTCAACACCTAGAGCCGCCAAATGCAAACGCGCGACTTTTTCGTCTAGGTGTTTTGGCAGAACGAAAACGCCTAGTTCGTAGTTTGCGCGGTTTGCGTAAAGCTCGATCTGAGCCAGAACCTGGTTGCTAAATGAGTTACTCATCACAAACGAAGGATGGCCGGTAGCGTTACCCAGGTTCATCAGACGACCCTCGCTGAGGATCAAAACCGAGCGGCCGTTTGGAAGGCGCCACTCGTGTACTTGGGGCTTGATTTCGATTTTTTCGACTCCGGCAATTTGGTTGATTCCAGCCATGTCGATTTCGTCGTCGAAGTGACCCACGTTGGCAACCACTGCCAAGTTCTTCATATGCAGAAGGTGCTCGGGCTTAATGATTCCGGTGTTACCGGTCGCGGTCACAAAGATGTCTACCTCGCCGATAACCGACTCCAGACGAGCAACCTGGAAGCCATCCATGGCAGCCTGCAGGGCGCAAATTGGGTCAATCTCAGAAACGATAACCCGGGCACCCTGGCCACGAAGCGCCTCTGCAGAACCCTTGCCAACATCTCCGTAACCGGCGACGAAGCAAACCTTTCCACCAACGAGGACATCGGTGGCACGGTTCAGGCCGTCTGGTAGCGAGTGGCGAATGCCGTACTTGTTGTCGAACTTGCTCTTGGTAACCGAGTCGTTCACGTTGATGGCTGGGAACAAAAGCTCGCCAGCTTTGAAAAACTCGTAAAGGCGGTGAACACCGGTGGTGGTCTCTTCGGTCACACCTTGGATCTCGGCTGCAATCGCAGTGAAACGTCCGGGTTCAATAATTAGCGAGTCGCGAAGCAACTGCAAAATCACACCGTACTCGTGGCTGTCGGTTGGTTTGGTTTCTGGTACCGCGCCGACAAGTTCAAACTCGCGACCCTTGTGAACTAGCAGCGTGGCGTCTCCGCCGTCGTCCAAAATCATGTTCGGGCCAATGTACTGAGCGCCCTCGGCCTGAGCCTCGGCCGTCCAGTCGAAAATGCGGTCGGTGCACCACCAATATTCCTCGAGGGTTTCGCCCTTCCAGGCAAAAACTGGAACGCCGGATGGCGACTCCGGGGTGCCGTTAGGGCCAACAACTACCGCGGCTGCGGCTTCGTCTTGAGTGCTAAAAATATTGCAAGAAGCCCAGCGAACTTTGGCGCCCATAGCAACCAAGGTTTCGATTAGGACTGCGGTCTGCACGGTCATGTGCAGCGAACCGGTAATGCGAGCACCGGCCAGTGGCTGAGCGGCCGCGAACTCGGAACGAAGCGCCATGAGGCCTGGCATCTCGTGCTCTGCCAGGCGAATCTGGTGGCGACCAGCCTCGGCCAAAGCAAGATTGGCAACCTTGAAATCTAGTACTGGAGCAACGGTGTTAGGCATTAGACAATTATCACCCCACCTAAAGCACTTTAACCACGAATCAGCGCAAGAACCTCATCGCGGATTGCGATCATGTCGGCCTCGTTTTTGGCCTCAACGTTTAGGCGAAGCAGCGGCTCGGTGTTGCTGGCGCGCACGTTAAACCACCACCAGTTGTCCTGGTCGGCGCCAACCGCGGTGATGCCGTCGAATTCCTCGAACTGCGCGCGCGATTCAAATGCCTGCTGCACTCGCTGCTTGGCTGCCGGAACATCGGTAACGGTCGAGTTAATTTCACCACTGAGGAAGTAAGGGTTGTACTGCTTGGCAAACTGGCTGAGCGGCAGGGGCTGCAAACCAAATTCTGCCAACACATGCATAGCGGCGAGCATGCCGTTGTCGGCTCCCCAGAAATCTGCAAAGTAGTAGTGAGCACTGTGCTCGCCACCAAAAATGGCCTCGGTGGCTGCCATCTGATCCTTGATCAACGAGTGCCCAACTTTAGTCCGAACACTCTTGGCGCCATCGGCCTCGATGGTCTCCTTAACGATTCTGGAGGTAATCAGGTTGTAAAGAACCGTGATGTCGGCCTCGGGATTAGCTGCGCGAACGCGTGCGATTTCGCGGCGAGCTACGATTGCCGCCACAGCCGATGGATTTACCGGGTCGCCATTTTCATCGATGACAAAACAGCGGTCCGCATCGCCATCGAAGGCAAGACCAATGTCGGCCTTGTGAGCCACAACTGCGGCCTGCAGGTCGACCAGGTTCTTTGGGTCTAGCGGGTTAGCCTCGTGGTTTGGGAAGGTACCGTCTAGCTCGAAATACATGGGAACGATCTCGAGAGGGAGAGCACCCAGATCGGCGGCGGTGCCCAACACGGCTGGAACTGTCATGCCCCCCATACCATTTCCAGCGTCTACCACGACCTTCAGTGGTCGCACACCAGAGAGGTTAACCAAATGACGCAGGTAGGTTGCATAGTCGGCCAAAACGTTCATTTCACGATAGGTGCCTACCTGCTCAACCTCATCGATGCCCGTTTCCAAATAGGCAATAGCGCGGTCGCGAATGGCGGCCAGGCCGGTGTCTAGGCTGATTCCGCGAGCGCCGGCGCGCGAAAACTTGATGCCGTTGTAGGTGGCTGGGTTATGACTTGCGGTGAACATGGCGGCCGGTGCGTTTAGTCGGCCGGAGGCAAAATACGATTCGTCGGTGGAGCAAAGACCAATAGAAATAACATTGGCGCCTCGAGCCTGCGCACCTTTGGCAAAAGCGTCGGCGAACTCAGGCGAGCTGTCTCGCATGTCGTGACCGACCACCACATCGTGGCCTGCCGCGCCCAGTTCATCAACGAAACCGGCGGCCAACGCACTTACGATTTCAGGAGTTAGGTCTGAGCCAACAAGGCCGCGAACATCGTAGGTTTTAACGATGGAATCCCAATTAATGGTCATTTCTAATCCTTTGCTCGATTTTCGCTCAGAAACTGGTGGCGAATCAGCTGCCATCCCTGAGGTGGAGTAAAACGTGCCTGGTGCTCGGAACACAGGTCAAAGCAGCCAGGTTCTGCCCTAGGACTTAGCATTCCAAGAACCGCGACGCTGGTTTCGTATTCGAAACTCAGTGTTGCCGTGGCCGCTTTTGTGCAGGTTGCCTTGCTGCAGGTACGTTCATTCATCTGGCTAAAGGATACTAAAGCAGCCTGAAGAAATCGGCTTATGCTATACCCATGAGCGGTCAGAAAAAGGTGCGTGGTCTTAGCCGTGACCGTCACGGAAGAGGCATTAGAAGGCCGTTGTGGAGCCCAAAGTTCGAACCTGGGCTTGCGCTGATCGGTAACTTCGCTTCGACAGTAGAAGACGCGGCCAGCTACCTGCGGGAGGTTTACCCGGAAACCTTTGCGGGTCTTTCAGTGGAGGTCCGCGACATCCCCCCACTTCAGGGCGATTTAACCTCAATGCGCCGGTTCGCTTTTCATCGGGAATCAAACACCGTGTATGTGTATCGAGTTCCGATTCAGTTCACGGGACGCCGGCGCGACCCAATTGATGAAATGTTTCGCATTGAGGGGTTGGTAATTGAAGCCGCCTCCGAGATGATGGGCCGCGACCCTCGAGATTTTTTGGGCGAGCGCTAGCGGACCAAAACGCTCAGGCTGCCACCAACGTTTCGATAGTCCTGAAACGGGATTGCCGAGATTTGAGAGTTGAAATCGGCTATCAAAGTTGCCGCCAAAGGTAGTTCTGAGCTGATCGAAATAACACTGCCGGGGTCTGGCGTGAAGATGGTGCTAGAAAAGTTAGGAACTTTGACCACTGCGCTTGATCCATTGGACAAATTTGTAACAACCGCTTGCGCGGCCAAGGAATTGGGGTTCGCGATACTTATTTTGCTTATCGCACTGTTGGCTACTGCCAGCACACGAGCCACGGTTAGATTCTGAGCAGACGGTAACCAAGCAAAATCGGTGGATGGCGTCTTGCTTGGATCGGTACGGCTCAGTTGAACAGTTGCAAGCACCGGCACATCGCTGCTGACAAAAACCGAATAGTTGCCGTCTTTTAGGCCCGGCAGCAAAATACTTGCCGCAGTTCCGGCCGAAACGTTTTGCTGAACCACCGTGCCGAAGGTCTTTGCGTCGGTTCCAATGACCTGTGCGGTAACTATAGCTGGCTTATCCCCAGGGACGAACAGTTCTAGGGTCGGGGTTAGGTCGGCGTAGTCATTGTTTGCAGCGATTAGGGCGCTCGCGGCATCGGTGCCCCGCTTCAGGAAGCCCGGAATGCTCAGATTCTTGGCCGCATCGATGCTTGGGGAAATCAGATCCGCTCCAGATGCAACAGTGCCGCGAACCGCTCGCTGCTGGATCCATGAGGCGATCGATGCCCCTGTGCTAATCACGTGAACTGCCAAGACCGAGTTGTCGGGGGCAAAACCCGCTAACGGAAGCACTGCGGTTCTATTGGCTGGCACCGAAACACCGTTCAGACCTGAACCGACGATGGAACCTCGATCTCCGAAAAGCTCTAGATTTACTGTGGCGTCGGTGGCCGAGGGATTTGAAAGCAGCAGCAGTGCTTCGCGGCCGGTGTTGGTATTGGCTCCCAACAGCCACTGCTCCGCCGTTGGCCGCTGACAAGCGGCGCCCAGAGCTCCAACCAGCGAACCGCTGTTCAGTGTCTGAAAACTAGACCCTGAAATCAACGCGGAACTCTGCTGAGCCGAGCCAGTTGGATCGCTCACAGTGAAGGCGATTGCGTCGCTCGAAAACTGTAGGTTCAACTGATTGTTGGCTGCATCAATCTGGTGAGCACTTTTAGCAACTCCGGAAAGGGGCAGCGCGGTAAGTTGCGATCCGGCTGGCAGGTTAGTGTTCAGGTCGATTCCTGATTGCCCTTCCCTATTGAACGCGCCAACTTTGGTTCCGTTGGCACCGCCGGACTTAAAGGCCGCTCCAGGGCAAACCAGGGTGAGGTTTTTAGCCTTTACATTCAGCTTCACTGGTGTGGTGGATTCTCCAACCTTGAACGAAAAGTTTGGCAAATAACCCGGCAGCAGAAGCAGAGCGATAACCAAACCGGCGACCAAAAGTGAATAACTTGTTCGTTTGAGCATCAGTTTTCTCCTTCCGCTTCGTCGCTTTCAAGGCCATCGATGGATTCCCTGGCGTTGCTAGTCGGAGCCTTTCGGCGGGTAGGCAATGCCAGTAGCAAGAACATGGCAAATACAAAAATTTGCACGATTCGAGTAACTGACCACGGGGACGCTTCTTTGGTATCGGTAACTGCCGCATCCTTCACTCGCCAGAGCCGACCGGTATCGGTCACACCAATCGGCTCAAGTTCCTTTACCGTATCCAATGATGAAGTCACATCGCTGGCCGCCTGTTGAGTGACAGTCACAAAATCCACGTGGAATTTCTTAAAGGCCGGTGTTAAATCTGCTCCATTGGCCGAAACCAGGTTGGCAACCAACTGTGACAGCTCGCGGTAGCCGGGGCTTTTAGCCGAAAGACTCGACAGCGCATAGCGGAAGCCCGTGTTCATCTCGTCTAGGTGAACTCCAGGACCGGTAATCAGGGTGGCGCTAAAAACCTGCCCGGAGGAATCCGAACCAATCGGCTCGATTTGTAGCACTCTGGTGGCAGGGTGAGCTTTTGCCTGTGCGTCTACCAGCGCTGGGACAAGTTTTCCATCGGTGTGGATTAGCGAAGTGGGAGTCACCGCGAACTGAACGGCTAGGGCTCCGGACACGGCCCAGATCGCCACCTTTCCCGCAGTGCTCGCCATGCCTTTGGAGTCAGACAGTGCCAGCACAACCAGGAACGCTGCTAATAATCCAGCCAAACCAAGCAGTGCAGTGGGTGAACCGAAAACCCAATCTTGACCGGAATCAGTTTCAACGGGAGCCTGGAATTTGAGTTGGTTTAGGGCCCATGCCGCTGCGATGGCGGCTAGAAATGCCAACCAAAGGCCAAGGGCCGAGTTCGATTGCTTTCGCCACAGAGCGAAGAAACCAATGGCAATCACAACGGCTAACCCGAAGCCTGAATATTCGGCAAGGGGCGCACCTGAAGGCGCCGACAAAAGCATTTGCCAAATTGGTTTTTGCTGGGTTACCACCGGCAAACCAGGATCCGAGAGCAGCGCCAAAGGTTTACCCAGGCCTACGGCTAGGTAAAACGCGCTGGGAATCCACAAAACCAACAGGGGAATCGGCAGCCATATGATGTAACCGACGCGCCTAAACCGGTAGATCGCCAAAAACAAAATCACCAGTGCAAGCAGCGGAGTGAGGCTCGGCGAACTAGCCGATATGGCTGCGGCCAATAATGACGAAACCCCAACCCAGGTCCAAGTTTGATTGGTGGTTGATCCTAGCCTTAAAACCTTGGCCAAGCCAAAGACAAAATACGGTAGCAAAACCAAGGCTGCTAAAGAGCCGAGTTGGCCGCCAGTCTGTGCGTCGGTCAACGAGGGCCAAAACGCGTAAAGAGTTGCTCCCATGAACACAAGTGACTTACTATTCGTGGAAAGTTTTAGTGCCTGCCAAGCTCCCGCCCAAGCGAGGGACTTGGCGATAAAGAAGAAAACGGTAACCGATAAAGACGGCGCCCAATAGGTAAAAGCAGCCAAAACCAGGAGAACCCAGTTGAACGGATCCGACGGAGCCGCAAGACCAAGTCCTAGCCTTTGCCAACTGGATGCGGTATGGCTAAGAACTGTTCCAATATCGGCCGAAAGCGGCAGTGCCGAACCCCCAACCACTGCAAGGTTGCTCGGCCAAAATTGCCAACTCAAGAGCGAAATCAGGCCCATGGCCCACAGGCCGCCTGAGCCAACCAAACTCAAAGCGGCGGGCTGCGTTGTTCCTACACTTTCGGAGGAAACTTCGACTTTTGAACGGTAAGCCCGATTTATGTCTTCTCGGCTGGCGAACAAGACGCGAAGCTTTGCGGAACCTCTTCTTTGGCCAGGAGTTATAGCCGACCGATGTGAAAGTTGCATCGGCAGAGTGAAAAACCACCATATTCCAGAGCGCAAAGTGGGCAAAATTCGCTCTGGGCGCTTAACCAAGAGCAACCAAATCGACTGCAAAATGGCAAAAACTGGAGCAAATAAACCGAGTAACACAGCTACCTGAGCCGATTGGTAAATCGACAGGAGCTCGATCTGAGCCTTGCGTTGCTGCATTGTGGTTCTGCTGGAAAGCAAGATGGTTTTAGTTTTGGCCCCGACGGCCACTTTTGAAATCGGAGCCAAAAGCACTCGGTATCCAGCCAACCGCAGTCGCATGGCCAAATCGTAATCGGCCGCCAAAGCAGAAAGATTTTGCCGAAGGCCAAGAACACTCAAGTATCTGCTGGCATTGATTAATGCACCCGTGGAGGCAACCGCGAGCACATCCTCGGTTTCATCGTGCTGCGATTGATCAAACTCGGAACTCACCGAGGAAAACATTCGCCAATCCTTGGTCAGCGTGAGTCCCATTTGTTCAATGATTCGCGGTGAATCTAGCCTGACGAGCTTGGGGCCAACTAGAGCTGCCGACGGGGCGGCTTCTATGGTTTTAGCCAGTTCGGCCAGCGCAGTTGGCTCTGGTACCGAATCCTCTGTGAGCAACCAAAGCCAGGATTCTTCTTGCTGGGCAAAGCCGTACGGCAGGGCATCGATGGCGGCTGAGATAAGCCGAGCCTGCAGGGATTTTGATTTACGGGATACATCCGGAGTGGGAACTATGTCCCAGTGTTCACCCAGAGTGCCAGCAGGAAAATCGCCAACGGCAATAAAAAGGTCTGGTTTTAGTGTTTGTGAATCTACCGCGGCGACTGTTGCGACGGCAGAATCTGAGTCGTCGTGGCTGACCACGACCGCGGCGATAGCCATGAGCTAGCTAACTAGATTAGGCGCGCTTCTTGAGCTTGCGGCGCTCGCGCTCTGACAGCCCGCCCCAAATGCCAAAACGCTCATCGTTAGCAAGTGCGTACTCCAGGCACTGAGCCTTAACATCGCAACCCGCGCAAATACGCTTGGCGTCTCTGGTGGATCCGCCCTTTTCAGGGAAGAATGCCTCCGGGTCGGTCTGGGCGCAAAGCGCGTCTGCCTGCCAGGAAAGTGGGTCGTTCTCGGAGTTCGAATAAGCCCCCGCGACACCAAGGCGAATCGGGTCGATGAACCAGTTGTCTGGAACGCGATTGCGATTTTCCATTGTTATTCCTATCCCTGCCTCAGCGACATCGCTAAGACCTAAGTTGCGACGTTGTAATTACACCGTTGTTATTCACTCAAAGTCAAGTTGAGATGTGTCAATACCGGCATTGTTTACCAATGCGTTGTAAAGGATTTCCAAAGTAAATATGTTGCCCCGTTATCTATATCATTGAGACATGAGCGTTCTAGTCACTGGCGGTGCCGGGTATATCGGATCCCACGTAAGTCGTTTGCTGCGGCAGCAGGGGCAAAAGGTAGTAATCGCAGATAACCTTTCCTCTGGTTTGGTAAGCCGCATCGATGACGCCACCCTGTTGGGGATCGAGCTTTCAGACGCCGCATCGGTAGAGCAACTCCAAGAAGCCATGCGAGAGCACGGCGTTAGCAAAGTCATTCAC
>CAIYOE010000093.1 GCA_903927775.1 uncultured Micrococcales bacterium
CTGAACTTAACATCGGTGGCGGTTTTGGAATCAACTACAAGCCGGCCGACAACGCACCAGCGGTTTCAAAGGTGGCTTTTGCAATCACCGATGCGATTGCCTCGGAATGCCAAAAACTCGGCATCAAAGTTCCGGCGCTTGCCTTTGAACCAGGTCGTGCACTGGTTGGAAACTCCGGAATCACTATTTACAACGTGGGCACCATCAAGGATGTAAAAATCACCGATGGAGCCGAGCCGGCCACTCGAAAGTACGTTTCGGTCGATGGCGGCATGAGCGACAACGCTCGGCCGGCGCTTTACGACGCCGAGTACCACACGGTTTTGGCTTCGCGCACTTCTAAGGCCGCACCTGCGCTTTCGCGTGTGGTGGGCAAGCACTGCGAAAGTGGCGACATAGTGGTGCTTCACGATTATCTGCCAGCCGATGTCACTCCAAACGATCTTTTGGCGGTGGCGGCCACCGGTGCCTACTGCTATTCCCTGAGCAGTAACTACAACTGGCTAACCCGACCCCCGGTGGTCGCGGTGCAAAATGGTCAGGCCAGATTAATGGTTCGCGGTGAAACCGAGGCAGACTTGTTTGCCAGAGACGTGCGCTACCAAGCGACACACTCGAGCAAAGCCTCTAGAAATGAAAAGGGTTAGACCTTGATCGAATATCGTCCATTGCGCGTTGCGTTGCTGGGAGCCGGCAGCGTCGGCGCTCAGGTTGCCCGCCTACTAACCGAGAACAAGGTCGAACTCGCAGCCCGCGTAGGTGCCGAACTTGAGCTGGTTGGAATCGCTGTTCGCGACCTTTCTGTTGAGCGTCCTGGCGTTCCAGCCCACCTACTAACCACCGATGCTGAATCGTTGATTCTAGGCGCCGACATCGTCATAGAGGTAATGGGTGGCATTGAGCCAGCACGCACCTACATATTGCAGGCCCTTACCTCCGGTGCCGACGTAATCACAGCCAACAAGGCGCTGCTGGCAACCCACGGGCCAGAGATCTTTGACTTAGCCGAGCAGGTTGGTGCTCAGCTCTACTTTGAGGCTTCGGTCGGCGGGGCGATCCCGATCATTCGTCCGTTGCGTGAGAGCCTGGCCGGCGACAAAGTAAACCGCATCATGGGAATCGTGAACGGCACCACCAACTACATTCTTGATCGCATGAATTCCACCGGCGCCAGTTTTGAATCCGCACTCCAAGAAGCCCAGGATTTGGGCTATGCCGAAGCAGACCCTACCGCCGACATAGAGGCATACGACGCAGCTCAGAAGGCCGCGATTTTGGCGTCGTTGGCTTTCCACACCGAGGTCCCGCTAGAAAAGGTATACCGCGAGGGCATCACCAAGATCACTCAGGCTCAGATGGAGGCGGCCCGCCGCGACGGACTGGTAATCAAGCTTCTGGCCATTTGTGAAAAAATTGCCGCCACAGAGACCGAGCCCGAGGGAATCTCCGTTCGTGTTTATCCCGCGCTGATTCCGTTGGAGCACCCGCTTGCCTCGGTGCGCGGAGCCTTCAACGCCGTTTTCGTAGAAGCCGAGGCCGCCGGGCAGCTCATGTTTTACGGGGCAGGCGCCGGTGGAACTCAAACTGCTTCGGCAATTCTGGGAGACCTGGTTTCCGCCGCTAAGCGTCATGTGGCTGGTGGCCCTGGCCTTGCTGACTCAGTTCACGCCGAGTTCGAGACCCTGGGAATCGATCGCGTTTTCACCCAGTACCAGATCACCATCGAGGTCACCGACCAGCCGGGTGTATTGGCTCAGGTCGCGAACATTTTCTCGGCTCACGGTGTCTCTATCGAAACGGTCGAACAAATGGCGCGTGTGCGCGACGGCAAGCGCACCGGCACCGCTACCCTCGAGGTAGGAACTCACCGCGCCACCGATGCCGCTTTGTCCACTGTTGTCGAGGTTCTACGCGCTACCGATGCCGTAGAGGAAATCACCTCTGTAATCCGAGTAGAAGGAGTCTAAGTTGGCTCATCAATGGCGCGGGGTTATCCGCGAATACTTTGACCGCCTAGATGTCACCTCAGACACCCCAATCATTACCCTGGGCGAGGGCGGAACTCCTTTGGTTCCGGCTCAGGCTCTTGCCAACCTGCTTGGCGCAGAGGCCGTTTGGCTAAAGTTCGAGGGCATGAACCCTACCGGTTCCTTCAAGGACCGCGGAATGACCATGGCCGTTTCCAAGGCCGTGGGTCACGGAGCCAAGGCAGTAATCTGTGCTTCTACCGGAAACACCTCGGCCTCGGCTGCCGCCTATGCCGCACAAGCCGGTATCAAGAGCGTTGTGTTGATTCCAGAGGGAAAGATTTCATTGGGCAAGCTCAGCCAAGCGGTGGCTCATAAGGCCGAAATTCTGCAAGTTCAGGGCAACTTCGACGACTGCCTGATTCTGGCTCGAGACTTGGCAGAGAACTATGCCGTTCACCTGGTGAACTCGGTAAACCCAGACCGTATCGAGGGCCAGAAGACCGGCGCGTTCGAGGTTGTCGAGGCGCTTGGTTTCGCTCCGGACATCCATGCTCTTCCGGTTGGAAACGCCGGAAACTACTCTGCCTACTTCAAGGGTTACTCGGAGGACCGCGCCGCGGGAACAATTAAGCACCTGCCACAGATGTGGGGTTTCCAGGCCGAGGGCTCGGCTCCTTTCACCGTGGGTCACCCGGTTGCTAACCCAGAAACCATTGCCACCGCTATCCGTATCGGAAACCCGGCCTCCTGGGATCTAGCTTTGAACGCCCGCGAGGTATCGGGTGGTCGCTTTGGCGCAGTCTCAGACGCCGACATCCTTTGGATGCACCGTTTCTTGTCTCAAGAGGTTGGCGTTTTCGTTGAGCCTTCTTCGGCTACCGGAGCCGCTGGTCTTTACAAGAGCCAGCGACAGGGCGAAAAATTTGCCGGAAAAAAGATTGTGGTTACAGTTACCGGTCATGGCCTAAAGGACCCGATGTGGGCCCTAAAGGACGTAAATGGAAACGACATCCAGCCGCAGAGCGTCTCTAAGAATGCCGCCGAAGTAGCAGAGCGTCTAGGTCTGGCCTAAGAAACAAATGTCTGGCTCCCACATGTCTAACTCGGTTTCCTCGACCCCGAATTTGGTTGGTCGCAAAGTTGTGGTGCACGTGCCCGCAACCAGTGCCAACTTGGGACCGGGTTTCGACACCCTGGGCATGGCGCTGTCCTTCTATGATGAGCTAATCGTGGAGGCAGTAGCGGGCAGTGACGTAGTGGTGGAGGTGCTTGGGGAAGGTGCCGGAGACGTGCCAACTGACCGGAACAACCTCGTGGTCAAGTGCATCGATTACACCTTTAAGCACTATGGCCAAACCATGCCTGGACTCAAGCTCACCGCCCACAACCGTATTCCACATGGTCGCGGCATGGGCTCAAGCGGAGCCGCGGTGGTCGCGGGAATCATGGCGGCCAAGGGTTTGCTCGAGGACGTGGTCAAAATGACCCAGGCGGACCTGCTGCAGATTGCCACAGAGCTCGAAGGCCACCCCGACAACGTTGCACCAGCCCTTTTTGGCGGTCTCACCATCGCCTGGCAGGATGCAAGCGGCCCGCGTCACAAGAAGTTATTTGTTCACCGCGGTGTCTCGCCGCTGGTTCTGGTTCCAAGTTTCCAGGTCAGCACCAAGTTGGCTCGTTCGCTGCAACCAGATGCCGTACCTCATGAAGACGCTGTCTTCAACGTTTCGCGCTCAGCCCTGCTGATCGCAGCTCTGACTCAGAGCCCAGAACTTCTGCTAGACGCTACCGAGGACAGGTTGCACCAAAACTACCGAGCCTCGGCTATGCCAAAAACCGACCAGCTGGTCCAGGCGCTCAGGGAACAGGGCCACGCGGCAGTGGTCTCGGGTGCAGGCCCATCGGTGTTGGTTTTGGCTAGCGATCCAGCAGAACGCCTAGAAGCCGCCAAGTTCGTGGCCGAGCAATTCCCAGAATGGAAGGCTCTGCTGTTGGCTGTCGACTTTAAAGGTGCTACAGTGGGGGTACACCACAAAGACGACGCGGGTTTTTAGCGTTCGGTAGAAGGTAAGTTCTTTTACCGCAGAATTCTTTGCAAACGGTGGAATCCTCGCAAAAACATTGCGATTCCGCGCGACAAAAGTCGTGTTAGCGGCGGTATCCAACAGGAATAAGACCGCCTCAGAAAAACTCCGGAAGAGAGTAATCAAACAAAAATGGACGAGATCCAGACCGAAAAGCCGGTGCGCCGTAGCCGCCGCGTAACTTCAGACTCCGCTGCAACCGCAGCACCAACCACCTCGGCTCCAGCCAGCGCCAGCGGCAACGACTCCGGCGAGGCAACCGCTGCAAAGCGCACTCGAAAGCCAAAGGCAGAGGCAGCGAGCGACTCCGCTCCGGCAGCAGCTTCGGCTCCTGCAGAGCGCGCCGAGCGTGCACCACGCGCCGAGAGTGGCGAAGAGCGTGCTCCTCGTGCCGAGCGCGCCGAGGGCGAAGGCCAACAGCGCGCCGAGGGCGAAGGTCAGCCTCGCGGCGACCGCCCAGAGCGAGGCAACAATCGCAACCGTAACCGCAACGGGCGCAACCGTAACGGTGGCGAGCGCAGCGAAACCAACGGCGAGCAGGGTGAACGCCCAGAGCGCACTCACGACGTCGAGCGCGAAGAACGCCAGGACAACGACCGCCCACAGCGTCAAAACAACGGCAACAATGGTGGCAACCGCGACCGTAACGACCGCGACTTCGATGACCGTGGCGGTCGCAATCGCAACCGCAACCGTTACCGCGACCGCGACCGTCGTCGCGGCGGAAACGGTGGGAACGGTTACGACGAGGCCGAGCCAGAGATTTCGCCAGACGATGTCCTAGTTCCGGTAGCCGGAATCCTAGACGTGCTAGACAACTACGCTTTCGTTCGCACCAGCGGTTACCTACCTGGACCAAACGACGTCTACGTTTCGCTCAACCAGGTCAAGAAGTACTCGCTTCGAAAGGGAGACGCCGTCGTTGGCGCTATCCGCCAGCCACGCGAGAACGGCGACCAGAGCCGCCAGAAGTTCAACGCGATTGTCCGCATCGACAGCATCAATGGACTTACTCAGGAGCAGGCAGCTGCCCGCGTTGAATTCGGCAAGCTGACTCCGCTATACCCTCAGAGCCGCCTTCGTCTCGAGACCGAACCAAACAAGCTCAGCACTCGAATCATCGACTTGGTTGCTCCAATCGGTAAGGGTCAGCGTGGCCTAATTGTTTCGCCTCCAAAGGCAGGTAAGACCCTGGTTCTCCAGGCAATTGCAAACTCGATCGCCAAGAACAACCCAGAGGTTCACCTCATGGTGGTTTTGGTAGACGAGCGCCCAGAAGAAGTTACCGACATGCAGCGCACCGTAAAGGGTGAGGTAATTGCCTCTACCTTCGACCGTCCGGCAGAAGACCACACCACCGTGGCAGAGCTAGCTATCGAGCGCGCCAAGCGTCTGGTAGAGCTAGGCCACGACGTAGTTGTGCTACTCGACTCGATTACTCGTCTGGGCCGTGCCTATAACCTGAGCGCACCTGCCTCGGGCCGAATCCTTTCGGGCGGTGTCGACTCGTCGGCTCTTTACCCACCTAAGCGCTTCTTTGGTGCCGCACGAAACATCGAGGACGGCGGCTCGCTGACCATCCTTGCCACCGCGCTGGTAGAAACCGGATCCAAGATGGACGAGGTTATCTTCGAAGAGTTCAAGGGAACCGGAAACATGGAGCTTCGTCTGAGCCGCAACCTGGCCGACAAGCGCATCTTCCCAGCCGTAGACGTGAACGCATCGGGTACCCGCCGCGAAGAAATGCTAATGAGCCCAGACGAGACCAAGATCATTTGGAAGCTTCGTCGTGCCCTGGCAGGTCTAGAGCAACAGCAGGCGCTGGAGCTAGTTCTTAGCCGCCTCAAGGAAACCAGCAGCAACGTTGAGTTCCTAATGCAGGTTCAGAAGAGCATGCCGGTTCCTTCTGGCAGCGACTCCGAATAATCTGGGCAACAACCCACCGAATAGGTAGTTCTAAACATGCTCGAATCCGTTAAGCCGCTGGCGGCTGAGCACGCGCAACTTCAGGAGCAACTCTCCGAAGCAGCCGTGCACACGAACCCGCAGCTAGCCAAGAAGCTCAATCGCCGTTACGCGGAGTTGAGCGCAATCATTGCTGCGGCCGACTCGTTGGTGGCACTCACCGATGACCTAGCCGCTGCCAAGGAGTTGGCCAAGGAAGACGAGATGTTCGCCGAGGAAGTCCCGGCGATCGAGGAAAAACTGCACGTGGCCAACGAGAAACTTCGTCGTCTGCTGATTCCTCGTGACCCGGATGACGGCCGCGACGTGATCATGGAAATCAAGGCTGGCGAAGGCGGTGCCGAGTCGGCACTGTTCGCAGCCGACCTGCTGCGCATGTACCTTCAGTACGCCAACAGCAAGGGTTGGAAGACCGAGATCCTCGACAAGAACGAGTCCGACCTGGGTGGCTATAAGGATGTTCAGGTTGCCATCAAGGGCAACAGCACCGACCCATCGCAGGGTGTTTACGCCCACCTCAAATACGAGGGTGGTGTGCACCGCGTTCAGCGTGTACCGGTCACCGAGACCCAGGGCCGTATCCACACCTCGGCTGCCGGTGTTTTGGTGTTCCCAGAAGTAGACGCACCAGAAGAAGTCGAGATCAGTCAGAACGAGATCCGCATCGATGTGTTCCGTTCCTCGGGTCCTGGTGGTCAGAGCGTTAACACCACCGACTCTGCAGTTCGAATCACTCACCTTCCTACTGGAATCGTGGTTTCGATGCAGAACGAGAAGTCGCAGTTGCAAAACCGCGAAGCAGCCATGCGCGTTTTGCGCGCCCGCATCTTGGCGGCTCAGCAGGAGGCCATCGAGGCCGAGCAGAGCGCGGCTCGCAAGAGCCAGGTCAAGAGCGTGGACCGCTCGGAGCGAATCCGCACCTACAACTTCCCAGAGAACCGCATCGCCGATCACCGCACCGGTTACAAGTCTTACAACCTAGACGCAGTCATGGATGGAGCCCTGGAGCCAGTGGTTCAGAGCGCAATCCAGATGGACGAAGAGTCTCGTTTGGCAGCCCTAACCGCCGAGAAATAGGCCAAAGTGCAACTCGCACAGGTTTTGGCAGGGCTCGCCCAGCAGTTTGAAACTGCGGGGATCGAATCGGCTCGAGCCGACGCCGAAGTGCTGGTTGCAGAGATTCTAGAAATCGGCCGCGGAGAACTCTCGGCTCAAGCCATTATTGGTCGCGAGATCGAACCCAACGAACTGGAGCGCATCCGAGACCAAGCTGAAAAGCGGGCTCAGCGAGTTCCGTTACAGCACCTCACCGGCAAAGCCTATTTCCGAAACCTCGAACTTTCCGTTGGCCCCGGGGTTTTTGTGCCTCGGCCTGAGACCGAACTTTTGGCTCAAATCGGCATCGATGCCCTGAACGCTGCCATCGCTACGGGTAACGCGAAACCACTCTCGGCCGATTTAGGCACCGGAAGTGGCGCAATCGCGCTTAGCTTGGCAACCGAAGTTCCGGCCGCCTTTGTTTACGCGGTGGAACTCAGCGACGACGCCATGCCTTGGACCACCAAAAACTTTGCACGGTACGGAGCCAACGCCCAGTTGCGCCAAGGTGATCTGGCCGATGCCTTTCAAGACCTGAACGGCCAGCTCGCCGTGGTGGTTAGCAACCCGCCCTACATCCCAGACGACATGGTTCCCATTTATCCAGAGGTTCACCTATACGACCCCGCCCTTGCGCTTTACGGCGGCAGCGATGGCCTGGACCTGATTCGCAAAGTCAGTAAAACCGCCCAGCGTTTGCTGGTTAGCGGGGGAGTGCTGGCGTTAGAGCATGCCGATATCCAGAGCCAGAGTGTGGTTCAACTACTATTGGCTGATGGATGGCGCGAGGTAACTGCGCATCAGGATTTGAACCAACGCGACCGAGTGGTTTCGGCCGTAAAGTAGCCATCGCTGGCAGAATTACAAACAGAATCATGGCCCTGGGCAGATAAGGAGCACGGCATGGAGCGACTCTTTGATTGCTCGGTAGATACAGATCTGCTCACCGGAATGCGCCTGGCCAAGATCGCCTTGCAGCGCGACCAACTGGTGGTTCTGCCCACCGACACCGTTTACGGAATCGCGGCCGACGCCTTTAGCCCAGTGGCGGTTGCCAATCTTTTGGCAGCCAAGGGGCGCGACCGCCAATCACCGCCTCCGGTTTTGATTTCCAAA